>WFXV01000059.1 GCA_015490435.1 Thermaceae bacterium | reverse complement strand
GGGTGAAGCTCTACCCCTCGGAGCTTGGAAGCGTGCTCCGCGCCTTCGGGATCGAGCGCTACCGGGTGGTGGTGGAGAAGAAGGCCTCGGGGACCGACGCGTTCGTGCTCGAGGTGGTGGCCGAGGCGGTGCCCGAGGGGGTGGCGGAGGCGGTGCGGGCCCGCACCGGTATCCGGCCCGACCGAGTCGAGGCGCGCGCCGAGCTCCCCGAGGGCTTGCTCCTGGACCGCCGCTAAAAGACCCCAGGGGGCGGCCCGGCCGCCCCCTGGAGCCCGGGAGGTGGGGCGGTTAGAGGAAGCGCGCTTCGATCACCGCGCGCTCGATCTCGTAGCTTCCCGAAACCGACGGGGTGCAGTTTTCGGTCTGGCCGGTGAGCCCTTCGAGCTCGATCTGAACGCCCAGGGTGGCCTGGCCCGAGAGGATCGCGTTGATCTGGTTCCGGTCGAGCTCGGCGCGGCCTTCGAGGACGAAGCCGCCCGAGGGCTCGAGCGTGATCTCGGTGGCGAGGCCATTAAGCGGCGCGTCCCAGGGTGGAGGCTCAGCCGCCAGGTAGCCGGTGGCCCGGAGGGTGCCCCCGAGCCCGCTCACGCAGTCGAACGCGTAGTCCACCCGGACCTTGAAGTCGAGCACCAGGCTCGCCGGGCTCGCCGGCAGGTTGGGCGCGGGAAACTCGACGCTGAGGCCGTCGTCGCTCGGAAGGTTCAGGGTGAGATTCCCGATCGTGCTGAGGTCGGTGTTGGGGGGAACGTCCAGGCTCTGGTTGAAGGTCTGTTGGTCGAGCCCCGCGTCTCGGAGCGGGGGCAGTAGGTCCACCGTGACCGGGAGCGGGCCGCAGGCTGTGGCGGCAAGGGTGAGGGCGGCGAGGAGCAGGAACCGTTTCATCAAGGGCACCTCCTGCTCCTCAGCCTACGGGCCTGGGTTAACGGGGGGTAAACCCCCTTTTGGGGGTCAGCGCTCGGGGGCGGTGCCGTTTTTCTCCTTTTGCGGCATGAAGGGGTTCGGGATGTCGGGCAGGGGGGTGAAGCGGTCCACCGCGTCGATGAGCTTTTGCGCCGTGGTCTCGCGGAAGGCCACCACCTCGACCCGGATCCCCCGGTCCATGAGCACCTCGAGGATGTCCACGAAGTCGCCGTCGCCGCTTCCGAGCACGACCACGTCGAGGTGGTCCATCAGCCGCACCATGTCGGCGGCGATCCCCATGTCCCAGTTCCCCTCGTAGATCGGCTTGCCGTCGTCGGTGGTGTGGTGGACCTGGAGGGTCATCCGGCGGACGCGGTAGCCGATCGTCGAGAGCTTGTAGATGAAGGGCCAGGCGGAGGTGTCCCCCTCGCGCTCGACCACGTAGGCGATGGCGTGGACCAGCTCTCGGCCCTCGGTGGCGAACTTGAGGAGGCTTTCGAAGTTGATGTTGGCGCCGTAGTTCTCCTTGGCGGAGTGGTAGAGGTTCTGGGTGTCGACGAAGAGCCCGACCCGGGGCAGGGCGCGACAGTTCACGGGTGCATCACCTCCCGGGCGAGGCGGGGCACGTGGACGAAGACGTCCTCGGGGCGTTCGCCGTAGTAGCGCTGGCGGACGGTGATGCGGGCGGGCTCGAGCTCGAGCACCGCGTAGCTCGGCAGCCCCTTGCCGCGCACCCGGTTGGTGGTGGCGGTGCCCGCGTTCACGATCAGCATCCCCTCGAACCGCCAAACCCAGGGGACGTGCTTGTGGCCGGTGAGCACCAGGTCCACCCCGTGGTTCACGAGGAGCTTGAGGAGGTCCCCGGCGTCCTGCAGGATGTTCCGCTCCCGCCCGGCCCCCGGCACCGGGAGCAGGTGGTGGTGGGTGACGAAGACCTTGAGCGCGCCCTCGTCAGCGTGGGCGAGTGCCTCCTCGAGCCAGGGGTAGATGGTACGCCCGATCCGGCCCTCGTCGAGGTCGGGCTCGGAGGAGTCCGCGGCGACGAAGTAGACCCCGGGGAGCCTTAGGGTGCGGTAGCGGGGGCCGAAAAGCTCCTCGAAGTGGACGTAGCCCACGTTCCGCGAGTCGTGGTTGCCCGGGGTGACCAGGATCGGGGCCTCGATCCGATCGATCCAGGCCTTGGCCTCGGCGTACTGGTAACCGAGCCCCTTGTCGGTGAGGTCCCCGGCGAGGACGACGAGGTCGGGGCGTTCCGCGTTGATCTCCTGGATCAGCCGCTCGAAGAGCTCGGGCACGAAGTGGCTCGAGCCCACGTGGATGTCGGAGACGTGGTAGACCCGCGGCATGCGTAGGCCATTCTACCCGCTAGGGCTCGTCCCAGCGATAGGGGCGGATCTGCCGGGCGCGGCCGCCCTCGAGCTCGAGCTCCACTGCGAGGAGGCTCGCCCGCCCCTTGGCCGCCCGGAAGGGCTGGGGCAGGGCGGTGAGGAAGCGGGCGAGGAAGCTCTCGGTCTCCCCGCCGATGATCGAGTCGTAGGTCCCGGTCATCCCCACGTCGGTGAGGAACGCGGTGCCCCGCTCGCTGATCTGGGCGTCGGCGGTGGGGACGTGGGTGTGGGTGCCGAGCAGCGCGCTCACCCGGCCGTCGAGGTAGCGAAAGAGCGCGTACTTCTCGCTGGTGACCTCGGCGTGGACGTCCACCAGTCGGTTTTCCGCTTCGCAGCTTGCCAGGATCCGGTCCGCCACCTGAAAAGGCGAGTCGAGGTTGGGCTCGAGGAAGACCCGCCCCATGAGCTGGAAGACGAGGAGCCGCTCCCCACCCGCCTCGAGCACCAGCCGGTCCTTCCCCGGCGCCCCCGGCGGGTAGTTGGCCGCCCGGAGGATGGGCTCGGTCTCGATGAACTCGAGGATCTCCTTCTTGTCGAAGGCGTGGTTTCCCAGGGTGATCGCGTCCACCCCCGCGTCCCGGAGCATCCGGTAGTGCTTCTTGGTGAGCCCCTTGCCGCCAGAGGCGTTTTCGGCGTTGGCGATCACCAGGTGGTATTGGTCGCGAATGTCGGGAAGATGCAGCCGGACCGCCCGAAGGCCCGGATCGGCGGTGACGTCGCCGATGAAGAGAAGACGCATGTCCGCATTGTAAGCAAGTTTCACAAGCTCAGAGGGCGACGGTGACCCGGGGCGCGGGCGCCGCCGGCTCCGGTTGGTTGAGCGGGTCGTTCCAGCCCACGGCGGAGAGCGCCTCCCGCCAGCGGGCGTAGTTCTCCCGCTCGACGAGCCGCAGGGCGGCGAGCCCCACCTCCGGCCCGCCCCGGGCGATCACCGCCTCCACCCAGGCCCAGCGGGCGCTCACCGAGCGGAGCTCGACCCGGGCCCGGTGCCGGCCGAGCTTTTTGGCGATGAACTTGAGCCTTTTCTCGATCGTCTTCACCCCGGCGAAGCGGTCGGCGAAGTGGGGGGTGTGGCGCTTGGGCACGAAGGGGCTCACGGTGAGGGCGAGCCGGGCGTACTGGCTGAGCTCCACGGTGAGCTCCACCATCTCCTCGAGGTCGGCCTCGGTCTCGGTGGGCAGCCCGATCATCTGGTAGAGCTTGAAGCGGCGAAAGCCCGCCTCCCGGGCGATTTTGGCGGTGCGCAGGAGGTCCTCGGTGGTGATCTGCTTCTTCAAAAGGTCGCGGAGGCGCTGGCTCGGGCCGTCGGCGGCGAAGGTGAAGCTCTTCATGCCGCCGGCGCGCATCAGCTCGGCGAGCTCGAGGTCCACCCGGTCGGCGCGGATCGAGGAGTAGCTGAACTCTTGGCCGCGTTCGACGAGCGCCCGGGAGAGCTCCTTGATCCAGGGGTAGTCGGTGAGGGCGGCGCCGATCAGCCCCACCTTGGGCACGTCCTCGGGGATGGCCGCGAGCACCCGCTCCAGGGGCACGTTCCGGGTCGGCCCGTACATCACCCGGGCCAGGCAGAAGGTGCAGGGCCGGGGACAGCCCCGCTCGACTTCGATCAGGAAGGTGTTCGGGAACTCGGCGTCCGGGGTCACGAACTGCGCCGCCGCCGGAAGGGTCTCCGGGCGGGCGGTGGCGAAGTGGGGCTCGCGCGTCATGCGGTCGGGCAAGAAGACCCCGGGGAGTCCCTCGATGAGGTCCAAGAACTCGGTCTTGCTCCCCGCGTTCCGGTAGGCCTCGAAGAGCGCGGGGATCGTCTCCTCGCCGTCGCCGATCAGGATTACGTCGGCGAAGGGGGCAAGCGGCCAGGGGTTGGAGGAGGTGAGCGGTCCCCCGACGATGACCAGGGGGTCGCGCTCGTCTCGCTTTTCCCGGAGCGGCTCGATCCGGCTCCGCACGAGGAGCCGCGCGAGGTTGGTGAGGTCGAGCTCGTAGGCGATCGAGACCGCGAAGATCTCGGCCTCACCCGCGCGCCGCCCGGACTCGTAGGTGATGAGCTCGCCGGGAAGCTCCTCCAAGAACACCCGCTCGGCGACCGCGTCGGGCTCGGCGTTCATCAGCTTGTAGGCCACCTGGAAGCCGAGCGAGGCCATCCCCACCTTGTAGGTGTTGGGATAGGCGAGGGTCACCCGGATGGGGGCGTCCTTTAAAATCGCCCCCCTTTCCCGGGCGCGGCGCGCGCGAATCAGCTCAGAAAGCTCCACTAAGCCTCTACTTTAGCAAAGGGGAAAAGTTTTGCCTAGCCTTCGGCCTTCGAGCCCCTTCGGGAGAGCCACTGCACCAGCAGGTAGACGCCCCCCGCCACGAGAAGCGCCGGCACCAGGAAGTAGAGCAACGCGACGATCAGCTTGGAGACCGCGAGGAAGACCTTGCCGAGGAGGACGAAGAGCCAGCCCCCGAGCCAAAAGGCCACCAGGGCGAGGACCGCGACCAAAAGCCCCAGCACCACCCATTCGAGGATCTCTTCCAGCGTGTAGTTCTCCACCGGCCCCCCTTTGGAGTCAGGCTAAAGCCCGTACCCGAGGTTTGCAAGCCGATAATGGGGGCGGTGCGCGATCGCTACCGAAGCTACGAGGGGGTGGTCCTGCGCCGTCGGCCCCTGCCCTCCGGCGACCTGGTGGTGGGCCTCCTCACCCCGGAGGGGCCGGTCGAGGCCCTGGCCAAGAGCGCCCAGCGTCCCGGCGGGCGCTCGGGGCGGATCGGGCTTTTTTACCGCGTGGACTTCCAGGTTTACCGGAGGCCGGGGCGGGACCTCTTCACCCTCACCCAGGTGGCGCTCGCGGAGACGCTGGCCGCCCGCGACCCGCTCCGCTACGCCGCCCAGGGCTTCCTCGGCGAGCTCGCCTGGAAGGCGGTCTCGCCCGAGGTCGCGCCCCGGGGCTACCCGGTGCTCGTCTCCGGCCTGCGCGGGGTCCGGGACGCCGGGGACCCCCGCGTTCCCCTAGTTTGGGCCGGCCTTCGCCTCTTGATGCACGCGGGCTACGCTCCCGCGGGTTCTGGGCCCTACCTCCGGCTCGAGGGGCGGCTCGACCGGGAGCCGGGACCGGGCTCGGTCTTCCTCGGCGAGGCGGGCGAGGCCGCGCTCCGGGCGGTGCGCGCCCGCCCGGGCAAGGAGGCGATCGCCGAGCTGGAGAGCGCGCCGCTGGACCGGTTGCTGGAGGCGCTCCTTCGCTACGCCGAGGCCCAGCTCGAGGGGCTCTTGAGCGTCCGCGCCCTGCGCCGGCTCCTCTCGTAACGCTTTTTTCCCGGGCGTGTAAAATAACGTCATAAGGGAGGGCCCATGCGCAAAAAGCACGACTGGATGCGCGAGACCTATCAAAAGAGCACCGAGCGCATGCCCGAGCGCAAGGTGGCGCACCGGACGCTTTCCAACATCGCCCCCGATCCCCTTTACACCCCCGAGGACATCGAACCCTTCGACTACGAGAAGAAGCTCGGCTACCCCGGCGAGTACCCCTACACCCGCGGCGTCTACGGCTCGATGTACCGCTCCAAGCTCTGGACGATGCGGATGTTCGCGGGGTTTGGCACCGCCGAGCAGACCAACGAGCGCTTCAAGAAGCTGCTCGCCGCCGGGCAGACCGGGCTCAGTGTCGCCTTCGACCTGCCCACCCTGATGGGTTACGACTCCGATCATCCCCTTTCCAAGGGGGAGGTGGGCAAGTGCGGGGTGGCGGTCAGTAGCCTCGCGGACATGGAGGTGCTCTTCGACGGGATCAACCTCGAGGAGGTCACCACCTCGATGACGATCAACTCCCCCGCCAACGCGATCTGGGGGATGTACCTGGCGCTCGCCAAGAAGAAGGGCTACGACTGGAAGAAGCTCGGCGGCACGATCCAAAACGACATCCTGAAGGAGTTCATCGCCCAAAAGGAGTTCATCTACCCGCCCGAGCCGAGCGTCAAGCTGGTGATCGACACCTTCGAGTGGGGGCCCAAGAACGTTCCCAAGTGGAACTTCATCTCGGTCTCCGGCTACCACATCCGCGAGGCCGGGGCGACCGCGGTGCAGGAGCTCGCCTTCACCCTGGCGGATGGCTTCGCCTACGTCGAGGCGGCGCTCGAGCGCGGGCTCGAGATCGACTACTTCGCCCCCCGGATCAGCTTCTTCTTCGACGTCCACAACGACTTCTTCGAGGAGATCGCCAAGTTCCGGGCGGCCCGCCGGATCTGGGCCACCGAGATGAAAGAGCGCTACGGTGCCAAGAACCCCCGGAGCTGGATGCTCCGCACCCACGCCCAGACCGCCGGGGTCAGCCTCACTGCCCAGCAGCCCTTGAACAACATCGTCCGGGTGGCGATCCAGGCGCTCGCGGCGGTGCTCGGGGGGACGAACAGCCTGCACACCGACTCCTACGACGAGGCCCTTGCCCTCCCCACCGAGGAGGCGGCGACCATCGCGCTCCGCACCCAGCAGATCATCGCCTACGAGTCCGGCGTCACCCACACGATCGACCCGCTGGCGGGGAGCTACTACGTCGAGTGGCTCACCGACAAGGTGGAGGAGGAGGCCCGGAACTACATCGAGGCGATCCGCAAGATGGGCGAGGGGACGCCGTACCCCACCCTCTACGGGGTGATCCGCGGCATCGAGAACGGCTACTTCCAACGGGAGATCGCCGACGCCTCCTACCGCTTCCAACAGGAGGTGGAGTCGGGCGAGCGGATCATCGTGGGGGTGAACGCCTTCAAGGACGAGAAGGAGATCGAGGTGCCGATCCTCACCATCGATCCCGAGGTGGAGCGGGTGCAGGCGGAAAGGCTCGCCCGGGTGCGGCGGGAGCGCGACGAAAAGCGGGTGAAAGAGGCGCTCGAGGGGCTCCGCCAGGCGGCGGTCACCGGCCAGAACACCATGCCCCACTTCGTCGAGGCCGCCCTCGCCTACGCCACCCTGGGCGAGATGATGGATGTGCTCCGCAAGGTGTACGGGATCTACGAGGAGCCGGTGATGGTATGAGGGGGGTGGGAGGTGGGACGTAGGAGATAGGCGTTCCTTTTCCCCACTCCCTCCTCCCACACCCCACCCCCTAAAATGGAGGTCAAATGGACCGCAAGATCCGGGTACTCATCGCGAAGCCTGGCCTCGACGGCCACGACCGGGGGGCCAAGGTGGTGGCCCGGGCGCTCCGGGACGCGGGGATGGAGGTGATCTACACCGGGCTGCGCCAGACCCCGGAGATGATCGTCTCCGCCGCGTTGCAGGAGGACGTGGACGCAATCGGGCTCTCGATCCTCTCGGGCGCGCACATGCACTACTTCTCGGAAGTGAAGCGGCTCCTCGACGAACAGGGGGCCTCCGACATCCTGCTCTTCGGCGGCGGGATCATCCCCGACGAGGACGTGCCCAAGCTCCTCGAGATGGGGGTCGCCGCGGTCTTCGGGCCGGGCACGCTGACCCAGGACATCGTGGACTTCTTGAAACGCGAGGTGCCCAAAAAATGGGCGAAGGCGGGCCTTTGATCAGCTGGCTCCGGGTCCCGGAGCCCGGGGAGCTTCCTAAAGAGCTCAAGGAGCTCATGCGGGCTGCCGAGGAAAAGTTCGGCTTCGTCCCGAACGTGCTCCGCGCCCTGGCTTTGAGGCCCGATCACTTCCTCGCCTGGTGGCGCTACTACGACCCCCTGATGCGGGGCGAGGGGAAGCTCTCCCGGGCCGAGCGGGAGATGATCGCGCTGGTGGTCTCCCGCCTCAACGACTGCGAATACTGCCTGACTTCCCACAGCTCCTACCTCCGCGAGCTCACCGGGGACCCCACCCTTCCCGACCGCATCGTGGCCAACTGGCGCCGGGTGGAGGAGCTCTCGGAGCGCGAGCGGGCACTGCTCGCCTTCGCCGAGGCGATCACCCTGGACTCGGCGCGGCTTGAGCTCGAGGACATCGAGGCGCTGCGATCGGTGGGCCTGGACGACGAGGCGATCTTCGAGGCCGCCGAGGTCGCCGCCATGTTCAACTACACCAACCGGCTACTAAACGCCCTCGGCGTCAAGCCGAACCGGGAGTACTACTTCCGCGGGCGATGATCCGGGCCCTGATCGCGGGCTACCTCCTCGGCGCCGTGCCCTTTGCGGTGCTCTTCGGACTGCTTCGGCGCAAGAACCTCCTCAGCCTGGGGTCGGGGAACCCTGGGGCCCTGAACGCGATCCGCGTGCTGGGGCCGGTGCCGGGGTTGATGGTGCTTTTCCTCGACCTCGCGAAAGGCTTTCTCGCGGTGGCCTTCGGCGAGGCCTACGGCGGCGTTCCTGGAGCGCTCGCCGCCGGGGCGGCGGCGGTCTGGGGCCACGCCTACTCGCCCTTCTTGCTCTTTCGCGGGGGCAAGGGGATCGCCCCCGCGGTGGGGGCGGCCCTGGCGGTGGACCCGAGGCTCGTGGCCCTCGCCTTCGGGATCTTTTTGATCTTTTGGGCCGCGACCAAGCGCCCCTACCGCTCGGCCTTGCTCTCGGCGGCGCTTTTTCCGCTGGTGGCCTTTGGCTACGCCGGCCGGCTGGACCTCGCGCTCTTCGCCCTCTTGGCAGTGGTGCCCATCGTGCACCGGCACCTGAAGGACTGGCACCGCTAGCGAGTCCTCTGCCAAACTTGGAACGTGGACACCCTGCTTGGGGCCCTCGCGATCTTCTTGCTTCGGCTCGTGGACGTGCCGCTTTCCACCGTGCGGGTGGTGATGATGGTGCGCGGGCAGCGCCGGGCGGCGGCGGTGCTCGCGTTTTTCGAGTCCCTGGTCTGGATCGTGGCGATCAGCCAGGTCTTCGCCCGGCTCGACTCGCCCCTCAACATGTTCGCCTTCGCCGCCGGGTTCGCAAGCGGCACCGCGATCGGGATGACCCTCGAGGCCTGGTTCGCGCCGGGGCAGGTGCTGATCCGGGCGATCGTCCGGGAGGGTGCCGACGCCCTGGTCCGGGCCTTGCGGGAAGCGGGCTACGGGGTGACCCTGGTGCGCGGCGAGGGGCGGGAGGGGGAGGTGCCGATCCTCTTCATCGTCGTGCCCCGGCGGAAGGCGGAGGCGGTGCTCGCTTTGATCCACGAGATGGCCCCCCGGGCCTTCGTCACCGTGGAGGGGGTCCAGCGGGCGATCGGGGGGCACCTGCCGAGCGTGGGGTTTTTCCCCACCGTGCGCCGGTAAATGGCCCATCGAGGCTTGCGCTGGGGGCTCGCGTTAGCCGTAGATCGTGCTGAGCTTTTCGGCGAGCTTTCGGGCGGCGCCCTTATCCAGGTAGCGGTTTTGGTTGCCGCATTTGGGGGAGAGAATGCAGCGGGGGCAGCCGGCCTCGCAGGGGCAGCTTGCGAGGCGGTCCTTGGTGGCGGCGATCCACTCGGGGAAACGGCGCGCCCCCTCGCGGGCGTACCCCACGCCGCCCGGGTGGCCGTCGTAGATAAAGATTGTCGGCCGGCCGCCGCCCGAGGGCAGGGGATGGGGGTAGGCAGGGTAGGAGACGCCGCCGATGTCGGCCCGCTCGGCGAGGACGAAGAGGGGCAGAAGGCCGATCATCGTGTGCTCAAGGGCGTGAATCCCCGAGGGTAAAAGCACCTCCATGGCGAACGCAAGCCCCTTCTCGTCGGCCAGCCACTCGGGCTCGACGTGGAACCAGACTGCCTCGGTGGAGAAACGAATCTCGGGCATCTCGAGGGGGACCTCCTCGATCACCGCCTCGGTGAGGTAGCGCTTTTTGACGTAGCCCACCACCTGCTCGACGATCTCCACCTTGCCGACGTAGACCCCGGGGTGGACCTCCTCGCCCCCTTCGGCGAGGACCTCGGTGGTGGCGAGGGGCTGGGTGTAGTAGTCCTCGAGGCTTGGCAGGAGCTCGATCTCCCGGCGCTCGAGGTCGAGTTTCTTGACCAGGTACGACTCCCCCTGGTGCAAAAACACCGCCCCCGGGTGCGCCTCCCAGTAGGCCTGGCGCTCGTCGAGGTAGCCGATCGTCTTGCCGAAGGGGTCCTTCAAGCGGAAGGTGGGCCCCGAGCCCCGGAGGGTGATCTTCCGGTGGGGGTCTTTGAGCGTGGTGTAGACGCGGCCTTCCCGCTCGATGAAGCCCTCGCCGGCGAGCTCAGGTCTCCAGATGAGCTCGCTCTTTTCGATGGGGAGCTCCCTCGCGGCGGCGTGGGCGTGGAGGGGGTAGAGGTAGGGGTTGAAGGGGTCTGCGACCGCGGCCTCGGGCTCGCCGCCGGTGAGGCGGTCGGGGTGGTCCTCGTAGTAGGCGTCCAGGG
>WFXV01000058.1 GCA_015490435.1 Thermaceae bacterium | reverse complement strand
GAAAAGGCCCGCCCTCGCCGCCGGCCGGGGGGTGCTCGCAAGGCTCAGGACCGCCCCCCGCTGCCCCGTCTGCGGCGGGCCGAGTTTGGCGGAGGCGTCGCCCTGCCCGAGCTGCCGCGTGCGCCTCGAGCTCCCTCTGGTCCAAGCCGAGGCCTCCCGCCTCGCCCGGGGCGAGGCACCCCGCCTCGAGGGCGACCTCGCCGCGGCCGCCCGGTACCGGGCGATTCGTGAGCTCGAGGCCGAGATGCGCCGGCTCGCAGAGCGGGCGGTGGCCGAGGAGGGCCGGATCCCCGAGCTCCTCGACCGCGCGCTCCTTTACCTCCGACTCAAGACCGGCCGCGAGCCCCGCCCCCCCGACCTCGCCCTGCTGCCGCCCCGGGTGCGAAGCCTCCTCTCCTCCCGCCTCGGCCACCGGTCATAATGGGAACATGGCTAGCGGCGATAGCAAAATCAAAGCGGGCTACATCTGGATGAACGGCCGCTTCGTCCCCCAGGAGGAGGCCACCGCCAGCGTCCTCTCCCACGCCCTGCACTACGGCACCAGCGTCTTCGAGGGCATCCGGGCCTACGAAACCGAGCGGGGCCCGGCGGTCTTTCGGCTGAAAGAGCACGTGGACCGGCTCTTCGCCTCGGCCAAGGCGATCCTCCTCGAGATCCCCTACACCAAGGAGGAGATCACCCAGGCGATCCTCGAGACCATCAAGAAAAACGGCTGGAAGTCCTGCTACATCCGCCCGCTCGCCTGGTACGGCGACCACTCGCTCGGGGTCAACCCGCTCCCCAACAACCCCGCCGAGGTGATGATCGCCACCTGGGAGTGGGGCGCCTACCTCGGCGAGGAGGCGATCCGGAAGGGGGCCCGCCTGATCACCAGCTCCTGGCGCCGTTTTCCCGGCGACGTGATGCCGGGCAAGGCCAAGGTCGGCGGCAACTACGTGAACTCGGCGCTCGCCAAGATGGAGGCCTTGAAGGCCGGGGCCGACGAAGCGATCCTGCTCGACGCCCAGGGCTTCGTCGCCGAGGGCTCGGGGGAGAACCTCTTCTTCGTCCAGGACGGGGTGATCTACGCGCTCGAGACCTCGGTCACCCTGCCCGGGATCACCCGCGACTCGGTGATTAGAATCGCCCGGGACCTCGGGTATAGGGTGGAGATCGCCCACCGGGTCACCCGCGACGTGCTCTACGCCGCCGACGAGGTCTTCATGACCGGCACCGCTGCCGAGGTCACCCCGGTCTCCTACATCGACTGGCGCCCCATCGGCAGCGGCCAGGCCGGCGAGATCACCATGCGGCTCCGCCAGGTCTACCTCGAGGCCGCCACCGGCAAGCGGCCGGAGTACGAGGGCTGGCTGACCTACGTCGAATAAGTTGGTGACCCGCCCCCCGGTCGGGCCTCCAGCCAGGTCCTAGAATGGGGGGCGGTGTTCAAGTACCGGGGACCCGAGCCGAAGGGCGACCAGCCCAAGGCGATCCGAGAGCTCGTCGAGGGGCTCAAGGCGGGCGAGCGCTACCTCACGCTCCTCGGCGCCACCGGCACCGGCAAGACGGTGACCATGGCCAAGGTGATCGAGGCCATGAACCGGCCGGCCTTGGTGCTCGCCCCCAACAAGGTGCTCGCCGCCCAGCTCGCGGCCGAGTTCAAAGAACTCTTCCCCGAGAACGCGGTCGAGTACTTCATCAGCTACTACGACTACTACCAGCCGGAGGCCTACGTCCCCGGCCGCGACCTCTACATTGAAAAGGATGCCTCGATTAACCCCGAGATCGAGCGGCTTCGCCACTCCACGACCCGGAGCCTCCTCACCCGGCGGGACGTGATCGTGGTGGCCTCGGTGAGCGCGATCTACGGCCTCGGCAGCCCTGAGGACTACCGCCGGCTCAACCTGATCGTCGAGGTGGGGGACCGGATCTCCCGCGAGGCACTGATCGAGCGGATGGTAGAGCTTTTCTACGAGCGGAACGAGGTCGCGCTCGAGCCCGGCCGCTTTCGCGCCAAGGGCGAGACGATCGAGGTCTGGCCCGCCTACGACACCGAGCCTCTAAGGGTCGAGCTCTGGGGGGACGAGGTCGAGCGGATCAGCGTGATCCACCCGGTGACCGGTGAGCGGCTACGCGACCTTCCGGGCTTCGTGCTCTACCCCGCCACCCACTACGTCACCCCGGAGGAAAATCTCCGCCCCGCCATCGAGGCGATCAAGAAGGAGCTCGCCGAGCGGGTGGCGGAGCTCGAGTCCCAGGGCAAGCTCCTAGAGGCGCAAAGGCTCAAGGAGCGGACCCTCTACGACCTCGAGATGCTCTGCCTCACCGGCACCTGCAAGGGCATCGAGAACTACGCCCGCCACCTCTCGGGCCGGGCCCCCGGCGAGCCCCCCGACACCCTGCTCGACTACTTCCCCGAGGACTTCATTACCTTCATCGACGAGTCCCACGTCGCCGTGCCCCAGCTCGAGGGCATGTACGCCGGCGACCGCTCGCGAAAAGAAACCCTGGTCGAGTACGGCTTCCGCCTGCCCTCGGCGCTCGATAACCGGCCGCTCAAGTTCGAGGAGTTCCTCGATAAGACCGGCCAGATCGTCTTCGTCTCGGCGACGCCGGGGCCCTTCGAGCTCAAGGTCTCCGACCGGGTGGTGGAGCAGATCATCCGGCCCACCGGCCTCCTCGACCCCAAGGTGACGGTGAAGCCCACCGAGGGGCAGATCGACGACCTGATGAGCGCGATCAAGGAGCGGGCCGAGCGGGGGGAGCGGGTGCTGGTCACCGTGCTGACCAAGAAGATGGCCGAGGACCTCACCGACTACCTCCTCTCCCACGGCATCCGCGCCCGCTACATGCACCACGAGCTCGACGCCTTCGAGCGCCAGGCCCTGATCCGCGACCTTCGCCTGGGGCACTTCGACGTCCTGGTGGGGATCAACCTCCTAAGGGAGGGGCTCGACCTGCCCGAGGTCAGCCTGGTGGCGATCCTCGAGGCCGACAAGACCGGCTTCCTCCGGAGCGAGCGGGCGCTCATCCAGACGATCGGCCGGGCGGCCCGGAACGTGCGCGGCGAGGTCTACCTCTACGCAGATCAGATCAGCGAGGCGATGCGGCGGGCGATCGACGAGACGAACCGCCGCCGGGCGATCCAGGAGGCCTACAACAAGGCGCACGGCATCACCCCGAAGACGGTGGAAAAATCGGTGCGGCCTTTGGTCAAGCCCGAGGACTACGGCGAGGAGGTCCTGGCGGCCGAGATCCCCGAGGATCCCGAGGCGATCAAGGCCGAGATCGCCGCGCTCTCCCTCGAGATGTGGGAGGCGAGCGAGGCCCTCGACTTCGAGAGGGCGGCCGAGCTCCGCGACCAGATCCGCGCCCTCGAGGCCCGGCTCAAGGGGCTCCACCTCCCGCCGGCGGTGGCGGTGGGGGGCAAGAAGCGAAAGCGCAAGCGGCGGTAGGGACGTTAAGCCCTGGAAATACCCGGCGTTATAGGGCATTTCCCTGAGGTGGGAGGGTCCTATGCGCAGGTTTGCGTTCGGGCTTGGTCTGCTGATCTTTGGGGTTTTGCTCTCGGGTTGCGGTCTTTTCGGCGCTCCGAGCCCCGCGCTCGGGGAGGCGCCGACCCTTTCCGGCACGGTCCAGCGTTGGACGGGGACGTCGGGCAAGATCGTTGCCATCAACATGGGCGGGGACGCGGTGTACGGCGAGGGCACGATCGACGGTGCGGGAAGGTTTTCCCTTAGGCTCAAGGCGCTGAAGACCGAGGCTCCCGAACTGCTCTCCCCCCTCGTTTCCCAGGAGGGTACTTGCAACATAAAGGTGAGCCGGGAGGGCGTGAAGACCGCCTTGGTCCAGGTCCTGGAGGGCCCGGAAGGGGAGATCGTCTTTTACGTGGACAACGCGGACAGCCCGAGCCGGTTCGCGCAGCTCATCTACGTGGACGGGGACGTGCGGGTCTCGACCGAGGGGGACTGCTTGCAGACTTGGGAGTTGGATCTCCGCGCCGGCTGGAACTGGGCGGTTGCCGATTCCAAGAGCTCCACGTTGCGGACCGCTTTCCCCACCGGGTTCGTTTGGGTGGTTGCGGAGTAGCGGCGCAAAGCAAGGGGGCGGGCGCAAGCGCCCGCCCCCCTCTCGCGAGCCGGTTTAGCCAAAGAGCAGGAGCCGGATGGGTTTTTCCAGGTAGTGGGCGACGCGCTCGAGGAACTTTTCCTCGCGGGTGGGGAGTTCGCCGGCCAGGATCAAAAGCCCCTGTTCCTCGGGCAGCCCGCCGGTGGCGAGCACCAGGGCGGGGGCTTTTAGGAGGATGGGAGGCTCGGCTTCGTCCACCGAAAGGCCCTCGCCCTCCTCGCTCGCCGCTTCCCAGGCGGCGACGAAGCCGGCGAAATTCTCGCTCTCGCCCACCCGGTAGCGGCACTTGAGCGGCCGGAGAGGGACCTCGAGGTCGGCGAGCGCCCGCCGCGCGGCCAGAAAGAGGAGCGCCGCGCGGGGCAGCTCGCGCCCGAGCTCGGCGCTGAAGTCCGCGAGCAGGGCGTCGAGGGGCCCGAGCGCCACCGGACGGAACCAGAGCCGGACCTCCGCGGCCGCTGGCGCCGCCGGTTCCTCCACCGTGATCGGCGCCCGCTCCTCGGCCGCCGGGGGCGGGGGCACCGCCGCCGCGACCGGCTCCGGCTCGGGCTCAGGCTCGGGTTCCGGGGCCGGGGGCGTTTCCTCGGTGAAGACCGGGAGCTCGGCGGTTACGTCCTCCGCCGGCGGAGCGGGCTCGGCGGCCTCCACCGCCGGGGCCTCGGGCTCCTCGTAGATGGGGAGCTCGGTGGTGACGTCCTCGACGATCGTCTCCTCGCTCCAGCTGGGCTCGGGCTCGAGCTCAGGCTCGGGCGCCTCGGCCTCGGCCGGGGGCGCCTCGGCTTCCTCCTCCAGGAGGTCGAGCTCGAGCTCAAACTCCGCGGTCAGCTCCGAGGCCGGCTTCTCCTGCTGCTCGCTCGGGATCAGCTCGTCGAGGGGAATCCCCTCCTTCTCCAACGCGGCGCGGGCGGCTTCGAGATCGGCCTCGCCCTCGGGCGGCGGGGGCTCCCCGGGCGGGGGACCCTCGAGGGTGACCTCCCCGGCCATGACCTTGGCCAGGAAGTTCAGGATGTCGCGCTCGGTGATCTCGCCCTCGGGCCCGGTGCCTTCGAGCTTGCGCCAGTCGATCCCGTTCTCTTCAGCGAGGCGCCGCGCCAGCGGGGTGATCTTGGGCTCGCTCATTTCTCCCATCATAGCTTAGCGGCACTCTGCGGACGCCGCGGAATGCCCGCCGGTACCAGGGGGCGTCCAGGGGATCGATGACCACGCCGCGGTCCGAGGCGTGGGCGAAGCGGCCCCCGCCGAGGTAGATCCCCACGTGGTCGATGGTTTTTCCCGAAAAGCTGAAGAAGACCAGATCCCCGGGTCGGGGCTTTTGCGCCGGGGGGAGGCTGGAAAACATCGCCCGGGCGGTGCGGGGGAGCTCGACCCCGAGCTTTTGGTAGACCCGGAGCACAAGCCCGGAACAGTCGAACCCCCCTTCCCCGGTGCCGCCATAGCGGTAGGGGGCGCCGAGGTGGGGGCG
>WFXV01000057.1 GCA_015490435.1 Thermaceae bacterium | reverse complement strand
CCCTCGGGGAGCTCGAGAATCCGCGCCACCTCGTCCACCCGGTTCAAGAGCCCGCCGATCCAGCAGATCCCGTAGCCCATCGCCTCCGCCGCCACCGCCAGGTGGGCGCCGGCGAGGGCGGCGTCCAAGAGGGCGAAGTGGAGCGCGGTGCGGGGAAAGTCGCCGAGGGCCTCGCCGCGGTGGGCGAGCAGCCGGCTAAGGCGGTAGACGTCGGCGAGGGGAATGAAGAACTCGGCGGCCTCGAGCACGTGCTTTTGGCCCCCCGAGAGCTCGGCGAGCTCGGCCCGGAGCTTTCGGTCCTTGACCCGGAGGATGGAGTAGAGCTGGGCGCTCGCGTCGGTGGGGGCCTGCTGGGCGGCGGCGAGCATCGCCGCCACGTCCTCCTCGGGGATGGGGTCCGGGCGGTAGGCCCGGACGCTTGCGCGCTGGGTGAGGAACTTGGGGGCTTCCATCCAGGACAATGTACCCCCAAAGCCCGCCGGTATAATCCCCCCTGGTGCTTTAGGAGGGGATAGCAATGGCGATACGCGTGGCGGTGCCCAAGGAGACCGTGCCCGGCGAGCGCAGGGTCGCGCTCGTCCCCGACGTCGTGGCCCGCATGACCAAGCAGGGCTACGAGGTCTGGGTGGAAAAGGGCGCGGGCGAGGGGGCCTACTACCCGGACGCCGCATATGAGGCGGTGGGGGCGAAGCTGGTCGAGGGGAAGGAAGCCCTCTACCCCGAGGCCGACCTCGTCCTCAAGATCCAGCCCCCGAGCGAGGAGGAAGTGGACCTGATGAAGGAGGGGGCGGTGGTGGTGGGTTTCATGCAGCCCCACCGCTACCCCGAGCGGGTGAAACGGCTGGCCGAGCGCAAGGTGAACGCCTTCGCCCTCGAGCTCATTCCCCGCATCACCCGCGCCCAGGCGATGGACGTGCTGAGTAGCCAGGCCTCGGTGGCCGGCTACAAGGCGGGCGTGCTCGCCGCCGACCTCGCCCCCAAGTTCTTCCCCATGCTCACCTACGCCGCCGGCACCATCCGGCCGGCGCTCGTCTTCGTGATCGGCGCCGGCGTCGCCGGGCTCCAGGCGATCGCCACCGCCAAGCGCCTCGGGGCGATCGTCGAGGCCTTCGACGTGCGCCGGGCCGCCGGCGAGCAGGTGCGCAGCCTGGGGGCGCGGTTTTTGGAGCTCGACATCGACGCCGAGGCCGAGGGCGGCTACGCCCGCGAGCTCACCCCCGAGGAGAAGGAGAAAGAGAAGCAGATGGTGGCCGACGCCATCGCCCGCGCCGACGTGGTGATCACCACCGCCCAGGTCCCGGGCAAGCCCGCTCCCCGGATCGTCACCAAGGAGATGGTGGAGCGGATGAAGCCGGGCTCGGTGATCGTAGACCTGGCCGCCGAGTCCGGGGGCAACTGCGAGCTCACCCGGGCGGGGGAGAAGGTCGTCCACCACGGGGTCACGATCTACGGCCCGGTGAACCTGCCCTCCGAGCTCCCGGTCCACGCCTCCGAGATGTACGCCCGGAACCTCTACAACTTCGTTTCGCTCCTGGCCCAGGAGGGCAAGGCGCTCTCCCCCGACTGGGAGGACGAGATCCTGGCCAAAAGCGTGCTCGTCTGGGACGGCGAGGTCAAGCACGAGCCCACGCGGGCGCTCCTTGAGGGAGGCGAGGCATGATCGAGTTGGGTTTTTGGACCACCCTCTACATCTTCATGCTGGCGGCGTTCACCGGCTACGAGGTGATCAGCCGGGTGCCGGTCATCCTCCACACGCCGCTGATGTCGGGGTCGAACTTCATCCACGGCGTGGTGGTGGTGGGGGCGATGTTCGCGTTGGGGCACGCCACTACCCCCTTGGAGCAGGCGATCGGCTTTTTCGGCGTGCTCCTCGGGGCGGCCAACGCCGCCGGCGGCTACGCCGTCACCGAGCGGATGCTCGAGATGTTTGAGAAGAAGAAGGGGGGCCAGGCATGACCTGGTTCATCCAAGCGATCTACTTCCTGACCGCGGTCGCGTTCATCTTCGCGCTCAAGCAGATGAGCCACCCCAAGACCGCCCGCCAGGGCGTGGTCTACGCCGGGATCGCCATGGCGGTGGCGGTGCTCGCCACCTTCCTCTGGCCGGGGATGCACAACCTCGGGCTCATGGTGGTGGCGTTGGTGGTGGGAAGCGCCATCGCCTGGTGGGCGGCCAAGGTCGTCGCCATGACCGACATGCCCCAGATGGTGGCGATCTACAACGGCATGGGCGGCGGCGCCGCCGGCACCATCGCCGCGGTGGAGCTTTTGAAGGGTGAGCTCACGCCGGCCTTTGCCGCCCTTGCGGTGCTCGGCGGACTGATCGGCGCGGTGAGCTTCTCCGGCTCGCTCATCGCCTTCGCCAAGCTCCAGCGCCTGATGAAAGAGCGGCCGATCACCTTCCCCGGCCAGCAGGTCTTCAACCTGGTCTGGCTGGCGGTGACCGTGATCATCGGCATCGTGCTGATCTTCAAGCCGGTGGTCTCGCTGATCGTCCTCTTCTTCCTCTTGGCGCTGGTCTTCGGCGTGCTCATGACCCTCCCCATCGGCGGCGCCGACATGCCGGTGGTGATCAGCCTCTACAACGCCTTCACCGGGCTCGCGGTGGGCTTCGAGGGGATCGCCCTCAGTCAGCCGGCGCTGATGGTGGCGGGCACGGTGGTGGGCGCCGCCGGTACCCTGCTCACCCAGCTGATGGCCAAGGCGATGAACCGCTCGCTCGCGAACGTGCTCTTCGGCGCGTTTGGCGCGGTGGAGCAGGAGGGCACGATCGAGGGCGAGATGAAGGAGATCGGGCTCGAGGACGCCGCCGCCCTCATGGCCTACGCCAGCAAGGTGATCATCGTGCCCGGCTACGGGATGGCGGTGGCCCAGGCCCAGCACAAGATCAAGGAGCTCATGGACGAGCTGGAAAAGCGCGGCGTCGAGGTCAAGTTCGCCATCCACCCGGTGGCCGGCCGGATGCCCGGGCACATGAACGTGCTCCTCGCCGAAGCCGGGGTACCGTATGACAAGCTCTTCGACCTCGACGACATCAACCCCGAGTTCGAGACCGCCGACGTCGCCTTGGTCATCGGCGCCAACGACGTGGTCAACCCCGCCGCCCGCCGGGAGGGGAGCCCGCTATACGGCATGCCGATCCTCGACGTGGACAAGGCCAAGAACGTGATCGTGATCAAGCGCGGCCGGGGCAAGGGCTTCGCCGGCATCGAGAACGAGCTCTTCTACATGCCGAACACCCGCATGCTCTTCGGCGACGCCAAGGACGTGGTCACCAAGCTGGTGCAGGCGATCAAGCAGTACTAGGGAAGGCCGCGAGCCAGGCGGGGCCGGCCGGCCCCGCCTGGCTTTTTGGTAGGCTACGGAGCGTAGGCGAAAGGGGGCGCCCCTTGCGAGAGGGGGAGTTCGAGGACGCGCTGGTGGGGGGAGAGGAGGGGCTCGAGCGCCTGCGCTCCGTCTACCTGCGGCGGGCGGTGCTTTGGACCCTGCCGCTCGCCGCGCTCGCGGTGGCGGTGGCGCTCTTGCTCGACCTCCGGAGCTTCGGGCGGGTGGTGAGCCCGGTGGACCGCCTGGGGCTTCCGCTCCTCTTCCTCGGCTTTTGGGGCGGCTTCCTCTGGGTGTGGCGGCGCCCCGAGCGCGCGGTGCCGGTGGCGCGGGGGCTCTTCGGGGTCTACGCCCTTTACCTGCTTTTCGCCTTCGGGCACCAGGTCTTCGTCTACTTCCCCCAAACCGGGCACTTTAGCGAGGTGGCCTACTGGGTCTACGTCGCCGTTCCCGGGGCCTTCCTGCTCTTTCCCCGCCGGGCGGCCTTCGGGCTCGCCGTCGGCCTCCTCACCGCCCTCTCCCTGCTCGCGCTCGGCTACCACCTCCGCCTCGGCCTGACGCCGGGGAACCCGGTGGTGCAGTTCTTCGCCGCCCTCGCGGTGCTCGTGGGGCTGGTCGCGCTGCTCGCGATGAACGACGTTTGGCTTTCCAGGGTCCAGGTCCTGGCCCGGACCGACGGGCTCACCGGACTCGTGAACCGGCGGGCGCTCCAGGCCCTGCTCGAGCCCGCGGTCCGCCGCGCCCACGCCGGCGGCACCCCCTGGCGGTGGTGCTCTTCGACCTCGACGACTTCAAGCGCATCAACGACCGCTACGGCCACTGGAGCGGCGACCGGGTGCTCCGCGCCCTGGCCCAGGGTCTAAAGGGCGTGCTCCGCCGGGGGGACACCCTGGGCCGCTGGGGCGGGGAGGAGTTCTTGGTGGTGCTCGAAGACGCCGGGCCCGTGGAGGCCCGGGCCCTGGCGAACCGGCTCTGCGCGCGGGTGAAGGCGCTCGCCCCGCTCGGGGTCCCCCTCTCGGCGAGCTTCGGGGTCGCCTTCCTGCGCCCCGGGGAGGACGCCGAGTCCCTGGTCGCCCGCGCCGACCGGGCGATGTACCGGGCCAAGGCGGCGGGCAAGGGGCGGGTCGAGCTTTCCGCTTAGAGCCCGGCTTTCGCCCTCAGCTCCTCGACCCGGGAGGTCTCCTCCCAGGGGAAGCCCGCGCGGCCGAAGTGGCCGTAGGCCGAGGTCGGGGTGTAGATCGGGCGGAGCAGGTCGAGCTCCTCGATGATCGCCGCCGGCCGGGGGTCGAAGACCTCGCGGGCGATCTCGGTGAGCTTCTCGTCGGGCAGCTTCCCGGTCCCGAAGGACTCGACCCGGATCGAGACCGGCCGTGCCTTGCCGATGGCGTAGGCGAGCTCCACCAGGATGCGTTCGGCGAGCCCGGCGGCGACCATGTTCTTGGCCATGTAGCGGGCGTAGTAGCTGGCCGAGCGGTCCACCTTGGTGGGATCCTTGCCGGAGAACGCCCCGCCGCCGTGGGGCACCACCCCGCCGTAGGTGTCCACGATGATCTTGCGGCCGGTGAGGCCGGTGTCGGCGTGGGGGCCGCCGAGGACGAACTTGCCCGAGGGGTTGATCAGGTACTCGGTCTCCGGGCGGAGGTACTCCTCGGGGATCGCCCGCCGCACCACCTTCTCGATCACGTCCTCGCGGATCTGGGCGAGGTCGACCTCGGGGGAGTGCTGGGTGGAGACCACCACGGTCTTGACGTAAAGGGGCTTATCCCCCTCGTAGACCACGGTGACCTGGGACTTGCCGTCGGGCCGGAGGTAGGGGATCTCCTTGGTCTTGCGGGCCTCGGCCAGCCGCATGGTGAGGCGGTGGGCCAGGGTGATGGGGAGCGGCATCAGCTCCTCGGTCTCGGTGGTGGCGTAGCCGAACATCAGGCCCTGGTCACCGGCCCCCAGGCGGTCCTTGGGGTCGGTGGACTTCTCCACCCGCACCTCGTAGGCGAGGTTGACCCCGCCGGCGATGTCCGGGCTTTGTTCGTCGATTGCGGTGAGCACCGCGCAGGTGTCGCCGTCGAAGCCGTACTTGGCCCGGGTGTAGCCGACCTCCTTGACGGTCTTGCGCACCAGGCCGGGGATGTCCACGTAGCCCTTGGTGGTGATCTCGCCGGCGACGAAGACGAGCCCGGTGGTCACCAGGGTCTCGGCGGCCACCCGGGCCGCCGGGTCCTGGGCCAGCATGGCGTCGAGGATCGCGTCGGAGATCCGGTCGGCGAGCTTGTCGGGGTGTCCTTCGGTGACCGATTCCGAGGTTACCAGCTTCACTCCCTACCTCCTTCAAAACGGGCCCCTCCGGGGGGCCCGGCTTGGCGACTTTCGAGTATACACCCGGCCGGCTAGCCGGAAAACCGCTTGAGGAGAAGCACGGCGTTCTGCCCGCCGAAGGCGAAGGAGTTGGAGAGGGCGTACTCCACCTGGGCCTCGCGGGGCTCGTTGGGGACGAAGTCGAGGTCGAGCTCGGGGTCGGGGTCGTCGTAGTTGATGGTGGGCGGGAGCACCCCGCTAGAAAGCGCCTGGGCGGTGGCGATCGCCTCCACCGCCCCGGCCGCGCCCAGGAGGTGGCCGGTCATCGACTTGGTGGAGGAGACCGCGAGCTTTTTCGCGTGGTCGCCGAAGACCTTCTTGAGGGCGATCACCTCGACCCGGTCGTTGTAGGGGGTGCTGGTGCCGTGGGCGTTGACGTAGCCCACCGCCTCGGGGGCGACCCCGGCCTCCTTGAGCGCCGCTTCGATCGCGAGCACCGCCCCGAGCCCCTCGGGGTGGGGCTCGGTGATGTGGTGGGCGTCGGCGCTCTGGCCAAAGCCCACGACCTCGGCGTAGATCTTGGCCCCGCGCTTTTTCGCGTGCTCCAGGGTCTCGAGCACCAGGATGCCGGCTCCCTCGCCGAGGACGAAGCCGTCGCGGCTTTTCGTGAAGGGGCGGGAGGCCCGCTCGGGCTCGTCGTTCCGGGTGGAGAGCGCCCGCATCACCGAGAAGCCGCCGATCGCCATCGGGGTGACCGCGGCCTCGGTGCCGCCGGTGAGCATCACGTCGGCGAGTCCCGCCTTCAGGATGCGGTAGGCGTTCCCTACTGCGTCGGTGCCGGTGGCGCAGGCGGTGACCACGGTGCTCGAGGGGCCCATCAGCCCGTACTTCATCGCCACGTGGCCGCTCGCCATGTTGGCGATGACCATGGGGATGAAGAAGGGGGAGAGGCGGTGCGGGCCGCGCTCGAAGTAGACCTTGAACTGGTCCTCCCAGGTCTTGATCCCGCCGATCCCGCTGCCGATCAGGGTGCCGACCCGGGTCTTGTCGAGGGCATCAAGGTCGAGCCCGGCGTCCCGGATCGCGAGCTCGGCGCCGATGAGCGCGAGCTGGACAAAGCGGTCGAGCCGCCGGATCTCCTTTTTGTCGAGGTAGGCCTCGACCTCGACGTCGGTCTCGGCGGCGATCTTGACCGGGAGTTTGTAGGCGTCGGGGTCGTAGCGGGTGATCCGGCGGACCCCGCTCTTGCCCGCGAGCTGGGCCTGGTGGAAGGCCTCGGCGCCCACGCCGATCGGGGTCACCGGGCCGAGGCCGGTGATGACGACGCGGGGCATCCTAGCCGAGCCGGGCCTTGATGAACTCGACCGCGTCGCCGACGGTGCGGATCTTCTCCGCCTCTTCGTCGGAGATCTCCAGGCCGAACTCGTCCTCGAGCCCCATGATCAGCTCGACGATGTCCAGGCTGTCGGCGCCCAGGTCCTCGATGAAGCGGGCCTCGGGGGTCACCTTCTCGGCCTCGACGTCGAGCTTTTCTACGATGACCGCTTTCACCTTTTCAAATACGTCCATAGGCTGCCTCCGAAGGGGGATTCTAACACGCGCCCTTAGTGGGGGGTCAGCCCGCCGTCGATGCAGATCGTCTGGCCGGTGATGTAGGCGGCGTCGTCGCCGGCGAGGAAGGCGACGAGCTTGGCCACCTCCTCCGGCTTGCCGAAGCGCCCGGCGGGGATCTGGGCGAGGTAATCCTTCTGCACCGCCTCGGGCAGAGCGGCGGTCATGTCGGTCTCGATGAAGCCGGGAGCGACGGCGTTCACGGTGACGCCCCGCTTGGCGTACTCCTTGGCCACGCTCTTCGTGAACCCGATCAGGCCGGCCTTGGCGGCGGCGTAGTTGGCCTGGCCCGGGGTCCCGAGCAGCCCGGAGACGCTCGCGACGTTGATCACCCGGCCGACGCGGCGGCGGATCATACGCTTCACCGCCTCCCGGGTCAGCTTGAAGGCGGCGGTGAGGTTGGTCCTCAGGACCTCCTCCCACTCCTCGTCCTTCATCCGGATGAGGAGGTTGTCCCGGGTGATGCCGGCGTTGTTGACAAGCACCCCGAGGTCGCCAAGGCCTTCTTCGGCCTGGGCGACGAGGCGGGCGGGGGCCTCGGGGTCGGCGAGGTCCGCGCCCAGGATCAGGGCGCGCCGGCCCTGGGCCTCGATCTCGGCCGCGACCTCCTCGGCCTTTTCGCGATTTTTGCCGTAGTGCACGGCGACGTCGTAGCCCCGGGCGGCGAGCTCGAGCGCGATCGCCCGCCCGATCCCCCGGCTCGCCCCGGTGACGAGGGCGGTTCTTGGCACCTTCATTTCGCCACCTCCCGTGCCTCCTCGGGTGTGGTCACCGGCTGGGCCAAAACACCCTCCAGGGTGCGCCGGACCATGCCGGTGAGCACGTTGCCCACCCCGAACTCCAAAAACGCCCGGGCGCCGGCGTCATAGAGCGCCCGCATGACCTCGACCCAGCGCACCGGGGCGGTGATCTGCTCGATCAAGAGGCGCTTTGCCTCCTCGCCGCGGGTCACGGGCTTGGCGGTGACGTTGGAATAGACCGGGAAGGCGGGGTCCCGGAAGGAGACCGCCGCCACCTCGCTGGCGAGCCTTTCCGCCGCCGGCGCCATCAGGGGGGTGTGGAAGGGGGCGGAGACGTTCAAAAAGACCACCCGGGCGCGTTTTTCCTTGAGCCTTTGGGCGGCCTTTTCCACCGCCTCCTTTTTCCCCGAGATCACGGTCTGGACGGGGGTGTTGAGGTTCGCGATCCAGACTCCCTCGAGCCCCTCGAGGGCATGCTCGATCTCGGCGAGGGGGAGCTTCAACACGGCCGCCATCGCGCCCTCGCCCACCGGAACCGCCTCCTGCATGTAGCGGCCGCGAAGGCGTACGAGCCGGAGGGCGTCCTCGAGCGCGAGGGTCCCCGCCGCCACGTGGGCGGTCCACTCCCCGAGGGAGTGGCCGGCGGCGGCCGCCACCGGAGCGCCTCCCGCTTCGAGGTAGGCGCGGTAGGCGGCGTAGCCGACGGCGAGCAGGGCGGGCTGGGCGTTTTCGGTGAGGGTGAGGGTCTCCTCCGGGCCCTCGAACATGAGGGCGAGCAGCCCGGGGAGCGCGGCCTCGGCGCGCTCGAGCACCTCGCGAGCCGCCTTTGAGCCCTCGAAAAGGGCCCGGCCCATGCCCACGACCTGGGAGCCCTGGCCGGGGAAGAGCGCCGCCCTCACGCCGCCCCCCCGTACCAGGTATGCACCGCCGCCGCCCAGGTGAGCCCGGCCCCGAAGGAGACGAAGAGCAGGTGGTCGCCGTCCTTGACCAGCCCGCGGTCGAGCGCCTCCCGGAGCGCGATGGGAATCGAGGCGGTGGAGGTGTTCCCGTACTTGTGGAGGTTCACCACCACCTGCTCCCAGTCGAGCCCGAGCCGCTCGCGGGCGGCGTCGATGATGCGCAGGTTGGCCTGGTGGGGCACGAAGAGGCGGATGTCGCGCTTTTCGAGCCCGGCCTTCTCGATCGCCTCCAGGGTGGCGGTGTCCATCACCCGCACCGCGAACTTGAAGACCTCGCGGCCGTTCATGTAGATCTTGTTGCTCATCCGGGTGCCGTCGGGGAGGGTGTTGGCGAGCGCGGCCATGTGAAGGGCCGGCCCCCCGGAGCCGTCGGCGCCGAGGACGAAGGAGCGGAAACCGTAGCCCTCGGGCACCGGCCCGACCACCGCGGCCCCGGCGCCGTCGCCGAAGAGGACGGCGGTGGAGCGGTCGCGCCAGTCGGTGATTTTGGAGAGGACCTCGGCGCCGATCACCAGCACCCTTCGCGCGATCCCCGCCTCGACCTGACCGGCCGCCTGGGCCAGGGCGTAGAGCCAGCCGGGGCAACCGGCGAGGAGGTCGTAGCCCGCGGCCTTGAGGCCGAAGCGGTCCTGGACCAGGGCGGCGGTGTTGGGGAAGTAGGCATCAGGGGCGTTGGTGGCCACCACCACCTGGTCCACCTCCTCTAGGGCCTCCTCCCCGTGGCGGCGGACGAGGTCCTCCACCGCCTTCACCGCGAGGTCGTAGGCGTACTCGTTCTTCTCGGCGATCCTACGTTCCTTGATGCCGGTCCGGGTGGTGATCCACTCGTCCGAGGTGTCCAAAAAAGAGGCCAGGTCCTCGTTGGTGAGGACCTTCTCGGGAACGTAGGTGCCGAGGGCCAAAAGCCCTGCCGGCACGTTAGGCCTCCGGAACTTCGAGGATCTTCTCGCCCTTGTAGTAGCCGCACTCGGGGCAGACGGTGTGCGGGGGCTTCAGCGCGCCGCACTGGGGGCAGGGAACGAGCGCGGGGGCGCTAAGCGCGTGGTGGCTCCGCCGCTTGTCGCGGCGCGACTTCGAGGTCTTCTTCTTCGGTACCGGGTGCTTGGCCATGTTTCCTCCCCTGGCCCGGCGCGGGCCGAAGGGCCATTATAACAGACCCCTCGCTTAGGAAAGCTCCTTCAAGAGCCCCTCGAGGGCGACGAAGGGGGTGGTCTTCTTGAGCTCGCGCACGTGGCCGCAGTCGGTCTCGTTGAGGTCGGCGCCGCAAACCGGGCAGAGCCCGGCGCAGTCCTCGTGGCAGACGGTGGTGAGCGGCATCTCCAGGGCGAAGGCCTGGTAGAGGAAACCGGAGAGGTCGAGCTCGGGCTCGCCGAAGTAGTAGACCTCTTCGGGCTCCTCGACCAGCTTCACCCCCTCGACCCCGGGCTGGTAGGCGAGGAGGTGCTGGAAGTAGGCGTGGATCGGCACCCGGGTGGGCTTCAAGCAGCGCCGGCACTCCATCACCGCCTCGCCGTGGATCTCGCCGGAGAGCCAGAACTCGCCCCCCATGTGGGTGACCGTCACCCGCCAGTCGGCGGGCTCGGCGAGCGGGATGCCCCCGGCCTCGGGACCCACGCGGCCCTCGATCTGGCCCTCGGCGCTTTTGGTCCCGGGCTCTTTCAGGATGGAGGCGAGGTTGATGCTCTGGACGTCCTTCGGGTCCATCGGAGTAAGTTTAGGCGGCCCTTGGTCTTTTGTCAAGGGGTATGCGCTTTCTATGCATAAAGAAAGAAAAGCGAATCGAGCGCGAAAAAGCCCGCTTTCTGCTAGCATGGGTGCATGCAGCGCGTGGCCGTCCTTGGGGTGCCGATGGACCTGGGCGCCGGTCGGCGCGGCGTGGACATGGGCCCGAGCGCGATCCGCTACGCCCGCTTGCACGAGGAGCTTACCGCCCTTGGGTATCGGGTGCTCGAGCTCGGCGACCTCGAAGTCCCGGTGGCCGAGTCCCTCGCCCCCGAGCCCCCGCCCCACCACGCCGGGGCCATCGCCTCGGTCTGCCAGCGGCTCTATGAGCGCCTTTCGGCGCTGGACGCCTCCATCTTCCCCCTGGTGCTCGGGGGCGACCACTCCCTCGCCCTGGGCTCGGTCCCGGGCGCCGCCAGGGGCGAGCGCGTGGGGGTGATCTGGGTCGACGCCCACGGCGACTTCAACACCCCCGAGACTAGCCCGAGCGGCAACGTCCACGGGATGCCGCTCGCCGCTCTCCTCGGCAAGGGCGACCCCCGGCTCGTGGGAATCGGGGGACCCGGGCCCAAGGTGCGCCCCGAGGACGTCGTGCTCGTGGGGGTGCGGAGCCTGGACCCCGGCGAGCGGGAGCTCTTGAAGGCGGCGGGGGTCCGGGTCTTCACCATGACCGAGGTGGACCGGATGGGGATCGCCCGGGTGGCCGAGGCGGTGGTCGAGCAGATGCGGGGGCTTCCCCGGGTGCACGTCTCGCTGGACGCTGACGTCCTCGACCCCGAGATCGCCCCCGGGGTGGGCACGCCGGTCCCGGGCGGGCTTTCCTACCGGGAGGCGCACCTCTTCATGGAACTGCTCTCGGAGGCGGGGTTCGTGACCAGCCTGGACCTGGTCGAGGTGAACCCGATTTTGGACCGGAAAAACCGCACCGCCGAGATCCTGGTCGAGCTCGCCGCCAGCCTGCTCGGAAAGCGCATCCTCTAAGGGCGGCGCCCGCCGCGGACCGCGAGGAGGCCGAAGAAGAGGGTGTAGAGCAAGAGCGCGAAGAGGGAGGTCCCGGGCCAGGGGGCGCGGCTCGCCGCGGCCCAGACGAGTTCGGCCCAGTGCCGGGTGGGCAGCTAGGGCGAGATCGTCCGCGCCCAGTCGGGCAGGACCTCGGGGGGCATCCAGAGCCCGCCCAAGAAGGCGAGCAGGAGGTAGACGAGGTTCGCGATGGGGAGCGCCGCCTTCGCGCTCGTCCGGTTCGCGAGGGCGATGCCGAAAAGCCCGTGGGGGACGGCGCCGAGAACCAGGGCGGCGAGGAGCCCGGGGACGCTCGCCCGCTCGGGCGCGATGGGGGTCGCGAGGGCGGCCACCACGGCCACCACCCCGGCGGCCGCGAGCGCGAAGCAAAGCCCCGCGCCGAGAAAGGCCAGAGGCCGCACCCAGGGGGCGAGCGGCAGGGTACGGACGTACGTGCTCCAGGGGTTTTCCCGCTCCTGGGCGAGGCCCACCCCGAACTGGAAGAAGACCACGGTGAAAAAGGCGAAGGTCATGAACCCGGCGGTGGTCTGGTTGGCGGCCTCCGGGGTCTTCAGGTAGGGGGCGGCGAAGAGCAGGAAGAACATCGAGGGGAAGACGAGGGTGGGGATCAAGAAGCCGGGGACGCGAAGTAGGCCCTTAATCTCGGCCCCAAGGTGCCGGAAGACGAGGCGGATCACGCGCTTTCCTCCCGGGTCAGCAACAGGAAGGCCTCCTCCAGGGGGAGGGGCTGGACCTCGAGCTCATAAAACGCCACCCCCGCCTCGACCAGGGCGCGCACCAGCCGGTCGGCGTCGGCGGTGTAGAGGGTGTGGCGGTCGCCGGAGCGCTCGGCCCGCGCCACGCCGGGGAGCTCGGGGAGCTGGCGCGCGCGAAAGGCGACCCGCTTGAGGCCGATCCTGGCCTTGATCTCGGCCACCGTGCCCACGGCGAGGAGCCGCCCCCGGTGGAGGATCGCCACCCGGTCGGCGAGCCGCTCCGCCTCCTCCAGGTGGTGGGTGGTGAGGAGCACGCTTTTGTCCTCTTTGCAGAAGGCGGCGATTTCCTCCCAAAGGCGCCGCCGGCTTTCCACGTCGAGCCCGGCGGTGGGCTCGTCGAGGATGGCGAGCGCCGGGTTCCCGGCGAAGGCGAGGGCGAGGGCGAGCCGCCTTTTCTCGCCTTCCGAGAGCCGCTCGGCGTAGCGGCGGGCCAGGGGCAAGAGGCCAAAGCGCTCGAGCAACGCCGCCACGGGGGCGGGGTTTGGGTAATGGGCGCGGACGAGCTCGAGGATCTCCACCACCCGGAGGGTGGGGGGAAAGCCGCTCGCTTGCGGGGTCACCCCGAGCCGCAGGCGGGCCCGCCAGTCGTGGGGGTCTTCGCCGAAGAGGCGGGCCTCGCCCCGGTCGGGGTGGAGGAGGCCCGAGAGGATCCCCACCAGGGTGGTCTTGCCGGCTCCGTTCGGGCCCAGGAGGGCGAGGATCTCCCCGGGCGGACCTCGAGGGTGACCTCATCCAGGGCGCGGACGCGGCCGTAGGCCTTGCCGACCGCCCGCGCTTCGGCGGGTGTCATCGTTCCCTTCCCCTTTCACGATCGCCTCGAGCGCCCGCAGGTGGGCCCGAAAGGCGTCCCGCCCCTTGCCGGTGAGGCGGACCCAGGTCCTGGGCCGGCGCCCGGAGAACCCCTTCCTCACCTCGACGTAGCCGGCGGCCTCGAGCTTCGCCAGGTGTCGGGAGAGGTTGCCCTCGGTGAGCTCGAGGTGGCGAGAGAGTCGGGTGAACTCGACCTCGGCCTCCGGCCCGAGCCGGTTCAAGAAGGCCATGATCCGAAGCCGGCTGGGTTGGTGGATCAGCTCATCGAAGGCCACGGATCCCCCAAACGAGACCGACTGCCGCGCTCCCGAGCCCGACGAGCGCGAGGAAGGGGGCGTACCCCTCTGGGTAGTAGGCGAAGAAGAGGGCGTTCGCGAAGGCGAAGAGCACGGCCGCCGCCCGGAGGCCCGGCGCCCCGATCCGCTCGGCGCTCTCCCAGAGGGCGAGCGCCACCAGCAGGTTGATGGCGAGCGAGAAGGCGGGGCCTGGGAGACGGGAGCGGGCCAGGACGAGGGCCAGGGCGGCGAGCGCGAACCCCGCCCAGAGCCGGGCCAGGGCGCGGCCCCCGGGGGTCTTGAAGAAGCGCGCCGCGCGGAAGCCGATCGCGTAGCTCGCGAGAAAGCCGAGCAGGCTGAGGACGCCGAAGGCGGCGTCGGCGCGGGCGGGATCGAGGGCCACGAGGGTGTAGCCCACGGCGTAGATCCCGCCCCAGAGGGCGAGCCAGAACCCGTAGTAGGGAAGGAGGGCCTCCTGGGCGCGGGCGGCGCCCTTCTCGGCCTCCTCCAGGTAGCGGCGGGCCTCCTCGGGGCTCGGGGGCAGGGGCACGGGAAGATTCTATCGCAAACTACTTTGCGGCGCAAAGTAAGCCCGGGGTGGGCTCAGGGCCCGCCGAGGTCGAGGCGGAGGAGAACGCCGGCGTGGCGCTCGGCGTACTGGTAGGCGAGGTAGAGGGCGGCGGGGAACCCTTCGTAGGCAAAGCGGAGCCAGACCCCGTCCTCGGCGAGGAAGCCCGACCAGCCGGCGCCGCCCCCGCCGCCGAGCGCGGCCCGGGCATAAAGCTGACCCCGGATTCCTCCGCCCTCGAAGCGGGCGAGCTCGTAGGCGAGAAAGCCGAGCCCATACCCGTAGCCGGCGGGGCTTCCGTGCCCCTCGCCGCCGAAGAGGAAGGGGCCCGAGGCGCCGAAGCTGTCTCTTATACAC
>WFXV01000056.1 GCA_015490435.1 Thermaceae bacterium | reverse complement strand
GCGTGGCGGCGATCAGCGTGAACGCGACCAGCGCCATGAAGGGAATGGTAACGAAGCCGAAGTAGTTCACGTACTGGACGTTGCAGGGGATGGGGGTGGCGTCGCAGGCGGTGGGCTGGAAGGCAGGGACCTTTTGTTCCAGGTAGTGGATCAGGCTGATGCTTCCGCCCACCAGGCTCATCGCCAGCGCGTAGGGGCGGATGCCGAGGTCGAGCCGGTAGACCGCGATCCCGAGGAGGAGCACCAGCGGGTACATGAAGATCCGCTGGTACCAGCAGAGCTCGCAGGGCATGAAGCGCCGGACCTCGGAGTAGTAGAGGCTGCCGGCAGTGGCGGCGATGGCCACGATCCAGGCGAAGGTGAGGAGCAGGAGCGCCCGCGTCCTCGCGTTCATGCCGCCTCCCCCAGGAGGGCCTCGGCGTAGGCCCCAGCGTCGAAGGGCTGGAGGTCGTCGGGACCCTCGCCCACGCCGATGAACTTGATCGGCACCCCGAGCTCCCGGACGATCGGGATCAGGACCCCGCCCTTGGCGGTGCCGTCGAGCTTGGTGACGATCACCCCGGTGAGGCCCACCGCCTCGTGGAAGCGCTTCGCCTGTTGGATACCGTTTTGGCCCACGGTGGCGTCGAGCACCAGCCAGACCTCGCCGGGCTCGGCGGGGTCCGCCTTCTGGATCGCCCGTTTGACCTTCTTGAGCTCCTCCATCAGGTTGTGCTTGGTGTGGAGCCGGCCGGCGGTGTCCACGAAGAGGAGGTCGAAGCCCCGGGCGGCGCGGGCCTTCGCGGCGTCGAAGGCGAGGGCGGCGGGGTCCGCGCCCTCGGGGGCGGTGATCACCGGGATGCCGAGCCGCTCGCCCCATAGCTTGAGCTGCTCGCCCCCGGCGGCGCGGAAGGTATCGCCGGCGGCGAAGAGCACCTTCTTGCCCGCCTGCTGGTAGTAGCGGCCGAGCTTGGCGATGGTGGTGGTCTTGCCCACGCCGTTGACCCCGACCATGAGCACGACGTGGCCCTGGGGCTCGACGAGCTTTCTGCGGGCGTCGGGCTTGAAGCCGAGCTTGCGCAGGCGGCGGCGGCGCTCGTCGGGCTCGAGCTGGAGCATGATCGCCTGCTTTACTGCCTCGCGGAGGTCCTTCGGCTTTTGCTCCCGGACCTCCTTGAGGATCGCCTCGGTGGCCTCGATCCCCACGTCGGCGGCGATTAGCGCGTACTCGAGCTCCTCGAGCACCTCCTCGGGGTCCGCCCCCCAAGGCACCGCCCGGTTGAGCTGCTCCGCGGTCTTTTTGAGGCCGGCCTTGATCCGGCTAAGCCAGGACATCGCCCACGATTCTAGGCTAAGCCTCGATGAGTTTCAGCGCCCGCTCGAGGCGGCGGAGGACCGCGTCCTTGCCCAGGACCTCGAGCATCTCGTACATCCCCGGGGTAGCGAGCCGGCCGGTGATGGCGGCCCGGAGGGGCTGCATCACGTGGCGGAGCTTGAGGCCCTTTTCCTCGGCGAAGGACTTTAGGGCGGGCTCGGTGGTCTCCTGGCGGAAGTCGGGGAGGGAGGAGAGGAGGTCTTTGAGCTCCCTCAAGATCTCGGCGCCCTTTTTGATCTCTTTGAGGGCCTTTTCCTCGTACTCAAAGTCGTCGGTGAAAAAATAGTCGGCCTTTTCCACGAACTCCTTGAGGGTCTCGAAGCGGGGGCGCATGAGCTCGAGGACCTTTTTCAGGTACGCGTCCGACCTCCAGTCGAGCCCGGCCCGCTCCAAGAAGGGCTTCACCCGCTCGGCGAGCTCATCCAAGGAGAGCACCTCGCGGATGTACTTGCCGTTCAGCCAGCGGAGCTTTTCGATGTCGAAGACCGGGCCCCCGAGGTGGACCCGCTCCCAGGAGAAGGCCTCGATGAGCTCAGGCAGGGAAAAGAGCTCCCGCCCGTCGGGCATGGAAAAGCCCATCAGCGCGAGGAAGTTCAAAAGCGCCTCGGGAAGGATGCCCTCGTCCCGGTAGTAGTCCACGCTGGTGTGGCCAGTGCGCTTGCTGAGCTTGGCCCCGCCCGGCGCCCGGAGCAGCGGCATGTGGTAAAACTTCGGCACCTCCCAGCCGAAAGCCCGGTAGAGGAGGACGTGGATCGGGGTCGAGACCAGCCACTCCTCGCCGCGGATCACGTCGGTGACGCCCATCAGGTGGTCGTCCACCACGTTCGCGAGGTGGTAGGTGGGGTAGCCGTCGGACTTTAAGAGCACGACGTCCGGGATCTCCTTGTTGTCGTAGACCACCGTGCCCCGGAGCTCGTCCTTGACCTCGGTGGTGCCGGGACGCGGCACCTTGAGCCGGATGACGTGGGGCTCGCCAGCCTTGGCCCGGGCCTCCGCCTCCTCCGGGGGGATGTTGCGGGCGCGGCCGTCGTAGCCGCCCTTTTCCTTTCGGATCTGCTCCAGCTCCTCTGGGGTCTCGAAGGCGCGGTAGGCCCAGCCCCGCCTTAGGAGCTCCTCGGCGTGGGCGCGGTAGAGCTCGAGCCTTTCCGACTGGCGGTAGGGGGCGTGGGGGCCGCCCTTATCCGGCCCCTCGTCGTAGTCGAGGCCGAGCCAGCGGAGCATCTCGAGGATCCGCTCCTCGGCCCCCGGGACGTAGCGGGCGCGGTCGGTGTCCTCGATGCGGACGATGAAGCGCCCGTCGTTCTTACGCGCCCAAACGTAGTTGAAAAGCGCGATGTAGGCCGTCCCCACGTGCGGGTCGCCGGTCGGGGACGGGGCGATGCGGGTCGTCACCATGGGGCCCATTCTAGCCAGGCTAGGGCCTGAGCTCGAAGCGGGCGGTGCCTTTGAGCTCGCCGTTTGCGAGGAAGTAGGCGGTCCAGGTCCCGCTCCGCGCGCGGACCTTCTCGGGGGTGAGGTGGTAGTAGGCGTAGGTGGCGATCTCTCGGCCGATCCATGCCGGGGGAACCTCGAGGGTGTAGGCGACGCGCACCAGCTCGCCTCGAGGCGGAATCAGGTAGACCTCGATCGCCAGGGGGCCGACGTCCGAAGCCTCAAAGCGCCACTCGAGGACGAAGAGGATCGCCGGGTCCTCGGGGCCGAAGACGTTCCGGGCTTCGGCGATGCGGTAGGTCTTGAGGTCGGCGGGGTCGAACCCCGGAGCTGGCACCCCCATGCGCACGCCGACAAGCTGAGCGGCGAGCGCAAGCGAAAGCGCCCAGCTCGCGCCCGCGATCAGCAGCCTGGCACTCCAGTGCACGAACTTAGTTTAATGCCAAAGACCATACGCCAGGTTCGCGAGCAGGATGAGCAAGGTCAGTACCAGGCTGCCGCTTAGCACCGGGCCCGGCGCAGAAGGGGGCGCCGGCGCCACAGGAAGCCGCCGCGCGGTGACCCCGATGGCCAGCAAGGCGGCGATTCCCGCGCTGATGCCGACCACCGGGCTGGGCGGGGGGATGTCTGGAACGAGGTGGATCATGGCAAAGCCGAGGGCGTTCGTGGCCATGTGGGCGGCGACGGCCGGAACCAGGGAGCCGCGGGCCAGCACGGCACGCCCCAGAATCCAGGCGAATCCGAAACTCCTGAGCATGCGCAAAGGGTGCAGGTGGAAAAGTCCGAAGAGGATGGCCTCTCCGTAGAGCGCAAACCGGAGCCCGCGGGCGGCGGCGTAAGACCGAAGCAGGTAGCCCCGGAAGAGGATTTCCTCCACCACGGGAGCGAGCAAAACGGCGACGACGGCGTAGCCGATCCACCCTGCCGGGGTGGCGGCCATCCTGGAAGAAAGGCCGGGAAAAGGATCGAAGGGAAACAACCAGTACGAGAAGGCCCAAAGCCCCAGCTCGTAGGCCAGCACGATGAGGGAGAGCGTTAGGGCCTCGCGAAGGCCGCTGGGGGCCCAGGGCCTTTCGGTGGCGCGGTGGGTAGCGCCGCGCGAGGAAGGCGAGAAAGGCGGCGGAGGCGACGACGGCACCCCATACGTACTGCAGGTCCAGGACGAGCGGGTCGGGTAGGTAGGGGAAGTCCTGAAAGAAGTCCAGGGCGAAGAGCAGACCGTAGAAGTTTGCCACCAAAAAGACCGGAAGATAGCCCAAAAGCGGTGTGGCGGCGAGCGCTCCCAGGTAGGCGAGCAGAAGTCGGTTCGCGAGTAGCGGGCTCGGGACCTCGGACATGTTTGGGATGCTTTTTAATCTACGGCGCCGGGCTTGCCGACCCGTGCCCGGGTTCGGAGGGCCACTATCGTGATTGGTTGGAAGTTTTCGGTTGGTGGCGCCGTTTGAGCTCGGCGGCGAGGTCTTCGGGGGTGAGGCCGAGCTCGGCCAGGGTGAGGAGGAGGTGGAAGTAGAGGTCGGCGGCCTCCCAGCGGAGCTCGTCTTTGTTCTGGTTTTTGGCCGCGAGGATGACCTCGCCGGCTTCCTCGGCGATTTTCTTGAGGATCCGGTCGAGCCCGGCCTTGTGGAGTTTTGCCACGTAGGAGCCCTCGGGGAGCTCGCGGAGGCGCGATTCTATGGTGGCGAAGACCCGAGCGGTGACCTCGCCGAGGTCGGTAGGAAGTTCGGTCTTGGTCTCGATGGGGTTGTGGAAGCAGGAGTGCTTGCCGGTGTGACAGGCGGGGCCGTGGGGGATGACCTTGTAGAGCACGGCGTCGCCGTCGCAGTCGAGGGTGACCTCGACGACTTCCTGGAGGTTGCCGCTTTCTTCGCCCTTTTTCCATAGCTTTTGCCGCGAGCGGGAGTAGAAGTGGGCGAAGCCCGTCGCAAGGGTTTTTTCCAAGGCCTCACGGTTCGCCCAGGCGAGGGTCAAGACCTCGCCAGTGCGGGCGTCCTGCATTACCACCGGCACCAGGCCGCGCTCATTGAACCGAACGTCGTCTAAAGTCATGCCGCCTCCTCCGCCGGGCGGATGGGGAGACCCTTTTCGAGGAGGTAGTGCTTGAGCTCGTGCATCGGGATCTCGCCGAAGTGGAAGACGCTCGCGGCCAAGGCGGCGTCGGCCTTGCCGAGTTCGAAGGCCTCGAAGAAGTGCTCCATGGTGCCGGCGCCCCCGGAGGCGATGACGGGAATGGAGACCGCCTTGGCGACGGCGCGGGTGAGCTCGAGGTCGTAGCCCTCCTTGGTGCCGTCCTTGTCCATGCTGGTGAGGAGGATCTCGCCAGCCCCGAGCCACTCGCCCTCCTTGGCCCACTCGATGGCGTCGAGACCGGTGGGCTCGCGGCCGCCCTTGACGTAGACCTCCCAGGAGTCGCCCTTTCGCTTGGCGTCGATGGCGAGGACCACCGCCTGAGAGCCGAAGTGCTCGGCGAGCTCGGTGATGAGCTCGGGGCGCTTTACCGCCGCCGAGTTCACGCTCACCTTGTCGGCGCCGGCGAGGAGGAGCTCGCGGGCGTCCTCGAGGCTCCGCACGCCCCCGCCTACGGTGAAGGGGATGAAGACCGACTCCGCCACCTTCTTCACGATCTCGAGCATGATCGAGCGGGCCTCATAGGTGGCGGTGATGTCGAGAAAGACGAGCTCGTCGGCGCCAGCGGCGTCGTAGGCCCGGGCGGCCTCGACCGGGTCGCCGGCGTCCCGGAGGTTGACGAAGTTCACGCCCTTCACCACGCGGCCGTCGTGGACGTCGAGGCAGGGGATGATACGCCGGGCGAGCACGGGAGCGATTTTACCAAAGGCGACGCACGCCAAAGGCGTCGAAGGCGGGGTCCTTGCTGATGATGACGAGGTTTTCGAGCTTCGCTTGCGCCGCCAGGATGCGGTCGAAGGGATCCTTGTGGGGGACCTCGAAGCTCCCCGCGAGTAGGGCGTGGTGACCCTCAATGGAAAGGTCTAGTGCACCGAGGCGGGCGAGGCTTCCCTCGTAGTCCGAAAGGATGACCTTGGCTTGGGGGAGCTTTCCCAGGCGATATTTGGTGGCGATTTCCCAGGCGGTGGCGCTAGAGACAAAGAGCCTAGCGCTTGGGTCTTCGATGGCAGCCTTTGCTTTAGGGGATAGGCAGTGTGGGCGCGCCACGGCGAAAAGTAGGGTATGGGTGTCGAGGGGGTAGCCCCGTTTCATTCCCAGTCATCTTCCTCGTCGCCCTCGCCGTACCAGGCGGCGAGCTCCTCTTCCGGCAAGGGATCAAAAAAGCTGTCGGGTATTTCCATGTCCAAGAACCCGAGCTCCCGCTTCTTTGGGGCTACCGGCACGAGCCGCACGAGGGGCTTTCCCCTCTTGGCGATGATCACCTCTTCCCCCCGGAGGGCGGCTTCGAGGAGCTCGGAGAGCTTGGCCTTGGCCTCGGCCACGTTGACCACGGTGGCGGTTTTTACGCCCATTGATTCCAAGTTAACCTGGTCAGGCCTTTTTGGTCAAGAACGAGAGCACCTCGACGTGGTGGGTGTATGGGAAGAAGTCGTAGGGGCGAACGAAGGTGAGTTCGTAGCCACCCTTTTTGACGAGCTCCCCCACGTCCCGGGCCCAGGTGGCGGGATCGCAGGCGATGTAGAGGAGTTTCTCCGGGCCTTTCTCGATGAGCGCTTTTCGCATCTCCTTGGAGAGACCGGCGCGGGGCGGGTCCAGGGCCACCAGATCGGCGGGGAGGAACTTCTCCAGGTTCTTGGCGTCGTCGCGGACAAAGGTGAGGTTCTCAACCCCCTGTTTTCGTGCGTTCTTCGCGCCGAGCTGGACCGAGCGCCAGTTGATCTCCACCGCCCGTACCTCTTGGAAACGGCGGGCGAGGTGTAGGGAGAGGACGCCCACTCCGGCGTAGAGTTCCACCGCTCGTGTGCCCTCGCCCGCGAGGCCGCAAGCCTCGCGGTAAAGCGCGCCGGCGGCGGGGGGATTCACCTGGGAAAAGCTCACCGGGTCCACCGGGGCCAAGACGCCGCCGAAATCCTCCATCAGGATCGCCTTGCCCGCGACGTGGACGAGCCGGCCGCGGAACCGGCCCCGGGGGTCGGGGGCCGCCCACCAGACGCCGGCGAGCCCCGACTCGACCAAAGCGGCGGCGGCGCGTTTCAGCTTGCCCGGGCTTGCGCCGATCAGGGCGGCGAGCGCCCGGCCCTCCTTGAGGCTCCCTTTGATCGCCACCTCCTCGACGTTGACGAGGGGCCAGGAAGCGAGGAGCTTCCGGGCTTCTTCCACCGGCTCGGCGACCAGCAGGTCTTCCTCGATCCGCACCGGCTCGTGGCTGCCCGGGAGCCGGTAGCCAAGCCCCCCGGTGGGGAGGTAGACGTACTGGGCGGCGGTGCGGTAGCGAAGCTCGCGGGGAGAGGGGGCGATGGGGTGCACGGCCGCGGAAATCCCGGCGATGCGCGCGAGGGACTCTTCCACGAAGCCCTGCTTGACCGCGAGCTGGGC
>WFXV01000055.1 GCA_015490435.1 Thermaceae bacterium | reverse complement strand
TTTCACCCCCGACCCCAAGGTGCTCTCCGCCGTCCGGGAGGTCTGGCCGGTGGTGGTCCTGGCCACCCCCTTGAACGCCCTGGTCTTCGTCTGGGACGGGATCTTCATGGCCGCTGAACGCTTTCGCTTCCTGGCCGGGGCGATGGTGCTCGCCGCCTTGGTGGGGGTGCTCTTCTTCTTCGGGGCCCTGGCCTTTGGCCTCGGGCTCGTCGGGGTCTGGTGGGGGATGGCCGCCACCAACGCGGTGCGGGCGCTCACCCAGGCCTGGGGCTACTACCGGGCGCGGCTGGTACCCTAGAACCCTTTTGGCCTCGCCCCTCTCATGCCATAATGGAAACGGCAATGACCTGCGAACGACCCGAAGTCACCGAACGCATCACCGCCCACGGGCTCCGGGCGACCCCGGCCCGGTGCCGGATCGTGGCCCTGCTCCTCGACACCCACGAGCACTACACCCCGGAGGAGATGCTCGAGGAGCTCAGGCGCCGGGGCGAACCGATGAGCATCGCCACCCTCTACCAGAACCTGGCGAAACTCAGCGAGGCCGGGGTGATCGGCCGCTTCGTCGGTCCCGACGGGGTGAGCCGCTACGACGCGGTCACCGACCCCCACCACCACCTGGTCTGCGAGGTCTGCGGCCGGATGGTGGACGTGCGCGCCGCCGGGCCGCTCGAGGCCATCCAGCCCGAGCCGGTCTTCGAGGAGGACGCCCCCGAGCTCGCCCGCTGGCGGATCAAGGCGAAGAAAGTCGAGTTCACCGGGGTCTGCCCCGCCTGCCAGGCACGCTTGGAGCGGGCCTCGGCCTAAGCGGCCATGAAGCGGCTCCTCGAGCAGTTTTTGGAAAGCGAGGCCAAGGGCGGCGTCCTGCTCTTCCTCGCCGCCCTTTTCGCCTTCATCCTTAGCAACTCGCCCGCCGCCGGCGCTTACTTCGCACTCCGCGAGGTGCCGGTGGCGGTCCGCTTCGGCGACTTCTACCTGGAAAAAGACCTCCTCCACTTCGTCAACGACTTCCTGATGGCGATCTTTTTCCTTCTGGTGGGGCTCGAGCTCAAGCGCGAGCTCACCACCGGCGAGCTCAAGGAGCCGCGCCGCGCCGCCCTGGCCATCGCCGCCGCCCTCGGCGGCATGGTCATCCCCGCGCTCATCTACACCGCCTTCAACGCCAGGGGGCCGGGCGCCCCCGGCTGGGGCGTGCCCATGGCCACCGACATCGCCTTCGCACTGGGCGTGCTCGCCCTCCTTGGCAAGCGGGTGCCCCTCGCCCTCAAGATCTTCCTCACCGCCCTCGCGATCGTGGATGACCTCGGGGCGGTGTTGGCCATCGCCCTTTTCTACACCGCGAAGCTCAGCGTCCCCGCCCTTCTCAAAGCGGGGCTCGTTTACCTCGGGCTCCTCGGCCTGGGGCGGCTCGGGGTGAGGAATCTCGTCCCCTACCTGCTCCTCGGGCTCGTGCTCTGGTTCTTCGTGCTGAAATCCGGGGTCCACGCCACCGTCGCCGGGGTGCTCCTTGCCTTCGCCATCCCCCTCGCGACGGGCCGGAAGGCGCTCGCGGTCGCGGCCGAGCCCGAAGCGGACCCCGAGGAAGCCGAAGCCCGGCTGGAGGCGATCGAGGCCGAGGCCGCCCACGCCCAGTCCCCCCTGCACCGGCTCGAGCACCTCCTCCACCCCTGGGTGGCCTACGGCATCCTCCCGGTCTTCGCCTTCATGAACGCTGGGGTCGCGCTCGGGGAGCTCGCCCTCGGCCCCATCGCCCTCGGGGCCTTCTTCGGCCTGCTCGTGGGCAAGCCCGTCGGGATCCTCCTCTTTTCCTTCCTCGCGGTCAAGGCCGGCCTCGCCCGGCTCCCCTCGGGCATCGGCTGGAACGCGATCCTGGGCGCCGGCATGGTGGCCGGAATCGGCTTCACCATGGCGCTTTTCATCGCCGGGCTGGCCTTCGAGGGAGCCCTTTTGGACCAGGCCAAGGTCGGGGTGCTCTCGGCCTCGGTGGTGGCCGCGGCCCTCGGCACCGGCGTCCTGCTCCGGCTCCGCCCCGCCCAAATGTAATCCCCATAACTTGTCCTCCCGGGACGCCCGGGTATCCTTCGGTTGCGTATCCATAATGGATATGCGTATGGGAGGTACGCCATGGCCGAAGGTAAATGCCCCTTTAACGCCCGCGCCTTCGAGCACCTGACGCTCGGAGGCAGCCCGATCCGGAAGTGGTGGCCCGAGAAGCCGAACCTCAAGGTCCTACACCAAAACCCCGCCGAGCTCCGCCCCACCGGCCCTGACTTCAACTACAAGGAAGCCTTCGAGTCCCTCGACTACTGGGCCCTGAAGGAAGACCTAAAGCGCCTCATGGTCGAGGCCCAGGAGTGGTGGCCGCCGGACTGGGGGCACTACGGCCCGCTCCTCATCCGCATGGCCTGGCACGCCGCCGGCACCTACCGGGTCTTCGACGGTCGGGGCGGCGCGGCCTGGGGCCTACAGCGCTTCGCCCCGGAAAACAGCTGGCCGGACAACGTCAACCTCGACCGCGCCCGACGCCTGCTCTGGCCGATCAAGAAGAAGTACGGCGCCAAGATCTCCTGGGCCGACCTCCTGATCCTCGCCGGCAACGTCGCCCTGGAGTCAATGGGCTTCAAGACCTTCGGCTTCGGCGGCGGCCGGGTGGACGCCTGGGAGCCCGACGAGAGCGTCTACTGGGGGCCTGAGTCGGAGTGGCTCGCCGACGAGCGGCACGCCGGCGGCGAGCTGGAAAAACCCCTGGCCGCCGACCACATGGGGCTGATCTACGTCAACCCCGAGGGTCCCGGGGGCGTGCCCAACGCGGTGGAGGCGGCGAAGCACATCCGCGAGAGCTTCAAGCGCATGGGCATGAACGACGAGGAGACGGTGGCCCTGATCGCCGGGGGCCACACCTTCGGCAAGGCCCACGGCGCCGCCAGCCCCGACCACCTCGGCCCCGAGCCCGAGGCCGCCCCCATCGAACAGCAGGGCCTCGGCTGGAAGAACCGCTACGGCACCGGGAAGGGCGCGGACACCATCACCAGCGGGATCGAGGGAGCCTGGACCCCGAACCCCATCCGCTGGGACATGGACTTTTTGCGCCTCCTCTTCAAGTACGACTGGAACCTGGTCAAGGGTCCGGGCGGCGCCTGGCAGTGGGAGCCGGTGGACCCCGACCCCGAGGACCTCGTCCCCGACGCCCACATTCCCGGCAAGAAGAACAAACCGATGATGCTCACCACCGACCTGGCGCTCCGCTACGACCCCGAGTACGCCAAGATCGCCCGGCGCTTCCTCGAGGACCCCGCGTACTTCGCCGACGCCTTCGCCCGCGCCTGGTTCAAGCTCACCCACCGCGACATGGGGCCGAAGTCCCGCTACCTCGGCCCCGAGGTTCCCGAGGAGGACCTGATCTGGCAGGACCCCCTGCCTCCCCGGGACTTCGAGCCCATCGACGAGGACGACGTCGAACGGCTCAAGAGCGAGATCCTGGCCTCGGGGCTCACCATCCCCGAGCTCGTCTACGTCGCCTGGTCGGCGGCCGCCAGCTACCGCGACTCGGACAAAAGGGGCGGGGCGAACGGCGCCCGAATCCGCCTCGAACCCCAGCGCAGCTGGGAGGTGAACCAGCCCGCGCTGCTTGAGCGGGTGCTCGGGGTGCTCGAGGCGATCCAGGCCCGCTTCAACGCCGAACAAAAGAACGGCAAGAAGGTCTCCCTCGCCGACCTGATCGTCCTCGGCGGCACCGCCGCGGTGGAGGCGGCGGCGAAGAAGGCGGGCTTCGACGTTCGCGTTCCCTTCACCCCCGGCCGGGTGGACGCGACACAAGAGCAGACCGACGTCGAGTCGTTCGGCTACCTCGAGCCCATCGCCGACGGCTTCCGGAACTACGTGCGGGCGGGCTGCACCTTCCTCCCCGAGCTCGCGCTCCTAGACCGCGCCCAGCTCCTCACCCTCACCGCCCCCGAGATGACCGTGCTCGTCGGTGGGCTCCGGGTCCTCGGCGCCAATTACGGGGGCACCGACCACGGCGTCTTCACCGACCGGGTGGGCACGCTCAGCCAGGACTTCTTCGTGAACCTGCTCGACATGGGCACCGAGTGGCGCCCGCTCGACGAGGACGGCCGGCTCTTCGAGGGCGTCGACCGGAAGAGCGGAAAGCGCCGCTGGACGGCGACCCGGGTGGACCTCTTCTTCGGCCACAACCCCGAGCTCCGGACCCAGGCGGAGTACTACGCCGCCGACGACGCCGCGGAAAAGTTCGTCCACGACTTCATCCGGGCCTGGACCAAGGTGATGAACCTCGACCGCTTCGACCTCCACTGGCGCTAAAGCCTGCCCCCCATCCAAGGCCCCCGGGGCGAGCCCGGGGGCCTTAGCATGGGGGAAATGGTCCTCGTCGTCGGCAGCCTGAACCAGGACCTGGTGGTCCCGGTCCCCCGGCACCCGCGCCCCGGCGAGACCGCGATCGGCGGCGACCTCGCCCGCCACCCCGGGGGCAAGGGCGCGAACCAGGCGGTGGCCGCGGCCCGCATGGGCGCGCCCTTG
>WFXV01000054.1 GCA_015490435.1 Thermaceae bacterium | reverse complement strand
GCCCACCCCCGATACCTGGGATCCCCAGCCGGCCCCGATCGAGTGGTGGTACGTCTCCGCTTATCTCCCCGAGGCCGGCCTCGCCTTCCACTGGGCCTTCTTCAAGGCCTATGCCCCCGAGGGGATGCAGCTCTTCGGCCTGCCCGCTCGGGCGGTCTACCCCTATCCCATGCACGCCGCCCACCTGGCCTTGACCGATCTGCAGACCGGCGCGTTCCGCTTCTTGGAACGGGACGACTTCCGCCAGCCCGAGGCCCGGGTGCGGGTGGCGGGAGATCCCCTCCGCCTCGCCTTCGACGACTGGCGGCTCGAGCAAAGGGGAGACGCCTTCCGCCTGGTGGCCGGGCCCTTGGATCTTTGGCTCGTGCCCCTAAAGCCCCCGGTAGTGCACCCGCCGGGGTACTCCGGCACCGCCGAGACCGGCCGGATGTACTACGTCTCCTACACCCGGCTCGCGCTCTATGGCAAGGTGGCCGGCCGGCGGGTGCAGGGGTTCGCCTGGATGGATCACCAGTGGGGGGAGCAGCTCGCCGGCCGCCGGGTGGGGTGGGACTGGTTCGGCCTCCACCTTTCCGACTGGAGCGAGTTGATGCTCTACCGGGTCCGCGACCTCGACGGCCGGGTCCGCGCGATCCACGCCTCGGTGGTACACCCCTCGGGGCGGGTGGAGAAGCTCGGGTCGGTTTCGATGACGCCGAAGGCCTACTGGCGCTCGCCGGCGAGCGGCTACCGCTACGCGGTGGCCTGGGAGGTCGCGGCCCCCGGCCTTCGCCTTTCGCTAAAGCCCCTGCGCCTTTCCCAGGAGCTCCGGACCACCACCACCCGGGTCGCCTACTGGGAGGGGCCGGTGGCGGGCACCGGCGAGCGCGAGGGGCACGCCGTGAGGGCCTGGGGCATGGGCGAGTTCATCGGCGGCCCCTGGCCCCGCTAGAGCCCGAGGTGGACCCGGGCGGCCTTCAGGATCGCCGCTACCGCCTCCTCGCTCTCGGCCTCGGCGTAGATCCGGAGCACCGGCTCGGTCCCCGAGGGGCGGAAGAGCACCCAGGCGTCTTCGCCCAGGTGCCACTTCACCCCGTCCAGGGTCTCGACCTCAGTGACCGCGCGGCCGGCCAGGGGGACGGGCTCCTTGGCCCGCTCCATGGCTTTTTCTTTGGCTTCGTTCGAGGCGAGGTGCAGATCGAGCCGGTCGAAGGCGTGCTTAAAGCCCACCTCGTCCTCGATCTCGGCGAACTGTTCGGCAAGCGACTTGCCGGTCCGCACCACCGACTCGAGCAGGAGGAGGGCGTTTAGGATCCCGTCCCGCTCGGGGATGTGGCCGGCGACCCCGATGCCGCCGGACTCCTCGCCGCCGATCAGGACCCCGCCTTTTAAGAACTCGTCGGTGATGTACTTGAAGCCGATTGGGGTGGTGACCACCTCGAGCCCAAGCTTTTTTGCCAGAAGGTCGATAACTTTGGAGACCGAGAAGGTCTTCACCACCCGGCCCCGGTAGCCCTTCTCGTAGAGGTGCTTTAGGAGCACCGCGAAGATCTGGTGGCTGTTGAAGTACCGTCCGCCGGCGAGGACCGCCCCGATCCGGTCGGCGTCACCGTCGGTGACGGCGGCGAAGGTGGGGTCCTCCTCGTTCTTCATGAGCGCGAAGAGGGTGGTGAGGTTTTTGGGGATGGGCTCGGGGTTCACCCCGTAAAAGAGCGGGTGGGGGACGGCGTGGAGGTCGCGGACCTCGAGGGAGAGCTCGGCGTAGGCGGCAAAGCCCGAGACCCAGCCGCCGCCGGCCCCGCCCATGGCGTCGTGGTAGAGGACGCCCTCGTAGCTCCGGAGGAGCTCGAGGTCCAGCATCTCCGCGAGCTTGCCGAAGTAGGGCTTTTTCACATCGAAGCGCTCGAGCGCGTGGGCACCCTCGTCGAAGGCCGCCGGGGGGTGGGCGTCGAGCCTCGCCTCCACATCGGCGACGATCTTGGGGGTGACGGAGCCGCCGTAAGGGCCCTTCAGCTTGAAGCCGTTGTACTCCGGCGGGTTGTGGCTGGCGGTGATCATCGCTCCGCCGCCGGCGCTGTAGTGCACCACCGCGAAGCTCGTCACCGGGGTGGGGACGAGCCTTTTCGCGACCCGCGCGTGAAGGCCGTTCGCCGCCAGCACCCGGCCGGTCTCGAGGGCGAAGCGCTCGGAGAGGAAGCGGGCGTCGAAGCCCACCACCACCTCCTTGGCTCCGGTCTCCTTCAGGTAGTCGGCGTAGGCCTGGGCCACCCGGCGAAGGTTTTGGAAGGTGTAGTCCTCGGCGATCACGCCGCGCCAGCCGTCGGTGCCGAAACGGATCGGGTCCATGCCTCCATATTAGGCGGGGTATCGTGGAGGGCGTGGCGGAGTACGGGGAAGCGCTTTCCGGCTGGCTTCCCTTGGGCGAGGCCGCGCTCAAGTCGCGCGAGGCCGGGCCCGGGCGCCCGAGGCCCGAGACCGCGGCGGCGCTTTCCGCCTACCTCGCCCGGCTCGGGGCGCCCGAGCCGGCGCTTCGCGCGGCGCGGCGGCTCGGCGAGGTGGATGCTAAGGCCCGGGTGGCGGGACAGCAGGCGGGGCTCTTCCTGGGGCCCGCGCTCGTCTTCTACAAGGTCCGGGACCTCCTCGCCGGAGCCGGGACCCCGGTCTTCTGGGTGGCGAGCCAGGACCACGACGTGGCCGAGGTCCGCTCCGCCCTTTGGATTCACGAAGGGCGACTGCTTCGCTTTTCCCTGCCGCTCCCGGTGGGGCCGCCGGTGGGGCGCATTCCCTATGGGCCTTATGAGGGGGCGGTCGCCCGGGCGCTTTTAGCCCTCGCCCCCGAGCCCGCCCGGGCCCGGGACTTCCTCGACGCGCTCTCGGGGGCAGGGAGTTTTTCCGAGGCGTTCGCGCGGGGGCTCCTTTTCTTCTTCGGCGAGCGGGGGCTCGTGCCCTTCGACCCCCTGGCGCCCGAGCTCGCGCCCCTCTTTCGCGAGGGGCTAAGGGCGGAGATCGAGGACCCCCTGGCCTCGGTCGAGGCGCTCGAGGAAGGGCGCCGGGCGCTCAAGGCCCGGGGGCTCCGGCCCACCCTCGGCACCCCCAAGGGTGCGACGCTCCTTTTCCTCGAGGGCGAGGACGGGGTGCGGCGGCGGCTCTTCTTCGAATCCGGGCGGTTTACCGACGGCCTCGGGACCTACACCCGGGAGGACCTCCTCGCCCTCCTCGACGCCGAGCCCGGGCGGATCACCCCCTCGGCCGCGCTCCGGCCGGTGCTCCAGGACCGGGTGCTGCCCACCGCTGGGTTTTGGGTGGGTCCCGGGGAGCTCGCCTACGTCGCCGAGCTGCCCCCGCTCTACCGCCGCCACGGGATCGAGCCTCCGGCGGTGCTCCAGAGAACCCGGGCGCTCGTGCTCGAGCCCCCGGTACGCCGGCTGATCGCGCGCCACGGGCTCGACCCCTGGGCCTTCGCCGAGGCCCCCGAGGCCGCCTTCCGGGAAGCGCTCGCCCGCGCGGCCCTGGCCTCGGCGCGGGTGGCCCGGGCGGTGCTCGAGGGGGAAGCCGCCTTCGAGGAGGCGGCCCGGGCCCTCGCAGAGCTCGACCCCACCCTGGAGCCCGCCCTGGCCCGGGTCCGGGGGCGGTTGCGGGCGGAGGTCGGCCGCCTCGCGGGGAAGGTGGCCCGCGCCCGGATGCAGCGGGACGCGGTCCTCCGCCGGCAGTTCGAGAGGCTCAGGCTCCACCTGCGGCCCGGCGGCCGGCTCCAGGAGTTCGCCCTACCCTACCTCTACTTCTTCCTCCACTACGGCGAGGAGGCCCTGGAAAAGCTCCTCGGCCTCCCCCCGGGTGACCGGCGGGTGATCGCCCTCGGCGGGTAAACTGGCCCCGCATGGACGCCCTGCTCGACCCCCTGAACGACGAACAACGCGCGGTGGCGCTGCATGAGGGCGGGCCGGCCCTGGTGGTGGCCGGCGCCGGCTCCGGCAAGACCCGCACGGTGGTCCACCGGATCGGCTACCTGATCGCCCGGCGCGGGGTGCACCCGGCCCAGATCCTGGCGGTGACCTTCACCAACAAGGCCGCCGACGAGCTGAAGACGCGGCTTTCCGGCCTGGTCGGCCGGGCCGCCGGCGACCTCTGGACCGCCACCTTCCACTCGGCGGCCCTCCGGGTGCTTCGGGTCTACGGCGAGCGCATCGGGCTCGCGCCGGGTTTTCCCGTCTACGACGAGGACGATCAGCTCCAGGTCATCAAGGAGGTGCTGGCCGCGCTCGGCGTCGAGGCCCGGCCGACGGCGGTGCGGGCCTGGATCGACCGGGTCAAGTCGCGCTCGGCGGGGGAGGGGTTCGAGGCGGCCCTCGCCGAGCTCCCCGACTGGGTGGCGGGGATCGGGCTTGAAGCCTTCGCCGAGGTCTTTTCCGCTTACCAAGCGCGGATGCGCGCGCTCGGGGCGGTGGATTTCTCCGACCTGTTGCTCCGCGCCCTCGAGCTCTTCGAGGCCCACCCCGACGTGCTCGCGCGGGTGCGGGCCCGGGCCCGGTTCGTCCACGTGGACGAGTACCAGGACACGAACCCCGCCCAGTTCCGCTTCGTCAAGCTGCTTTACGACGAGGGCTCGGAGCTGGTGGTGGTGGGCGACCCCGACCAGTCGATCTACGGCTTCAGAAGCGCCGACCTCGAGAACATCCTCCGCTTCCCCAAGGACTTCCCCGGGGCCAAGGTCTACAAGCTCGAGACCAACTACCGCTCCACCGAGGCGATCCTCCAGGTGGCGAACGCGGTGATCGCGAGGAACGCGGCCCGGATCGAGAAGGTGCTCCGTCCGGTGAAGGCGGGGGGCGAGCCCGTCCTCCGCTACACCGCCTTCGACCACCGCGACGAGGCCGCCTTTGTGGCCCGGGAGGCCCGGCGCCTTCTCGAGCGCTACCGGCCCGACGAGATCGCCGTGCTCTACCGCACCAACGCCCAGTCCCGGGTGCTCGAGGAGGCGTTTCGCCGCGAGGGGGTGGCCCACCGGGTGGTGGGAGGCACCGCCTTCTTCGCCCGGCGCGAGGTCAAGGACCTGCTCGCCTACGCCCGGGCGGCGGTCCTCCCAGGTGACGAGGTCGCCCTCCTTAGGATCCTGAACACCCCGCCCCGGGGGATCGGGGCGAAGAGCGTCGAGCGCATCAAGACGCTCGCCGAGCGGGAGGGGATCGGGTTCCTGGCCGCCCTCCGCCGGGCCGACGCGGTGCTCTCCCCCCGGCAGGCGGAGGCGGTGCGGCGGTTTCTCGACCTGCTCGAGGCCCTCACCGAGCGGGCGGCGTCCCTGGGCCCCCGGGCCTTCTTCGAGGAGGTGATCGCCGCCACCGACTACCGCGCCTACCTGCTCGCCGAGCCCGGGGGCGAGGAGCGGCTCGAGAACGTGGAGGAGCTCCTCCGGGCCGCCGGCGAGTTGGAGGAGGCGGGGGGCGGTGCCCTCGCCGAGTTCCTCGACGAGGTGGCGCTCACCGCCCGGGCCGAGGAGCCCGGGAACGAGGCCGAGGGCGCGGTCCGGCTCATGACCCTGCACAACGCCAAGGGGCTCGAGTTCAAGGTGGTCTTTCTGGTGGGGGTGGAGGAGGGGCTGCTTCCCCACCGCTCGAGCACAACCGCTGAAGAGCTCGAGGAGGAAAGGCGGCTATTCTACGTGGGCATCACCCGGGCGATGGAGCGGCTCTACCTCACCCACGCGAGCGAGCGCGAGCTCTACGGCAAGCGGGAGCGGGTGGAGCCGAGCCGGTTTCTCGAGGAGATCCCCTCGGAGCTCCTCCGCCCGGTTTCGGCCTACGGCGAGGTGCGCCCGACGGCGGCGAAGCCCAAGGCCAAGGAGCCCGGGAGCTTCAAGGGCGGGGAGCGGGTCCGCCACCCCCGGTTCGGGCTCGGGACCGTGGTCGCCGCCCGGGGCGAGGGAGCCCGGGCCGAGGTCACGGTGCACTTCGAGGGGGTGGGGCTGAAAAAGCTCCTGGTGAAGTACGCCGGGCTCGAGCGGGTGGGTTAGCCGATTGTGCCGCGTTCCCGAGTCTTTTCTTCCATTCCTGGGTAGCTTTGGGGGCGAAGGAGGGAAGGGATGCGGATCGTGGCGCTCGAGAACGGGCCCTACTTGATCGAAACCGGCGGGCGGTACCGGGTCAATGGTGAAGAACGGGAGGGCCAGCGCCTGGCGCTTTGCCGCTGCGGCCACTCGGAGAAAAAGCCCTTTTGCGACGGGAGCCACGGGCGGCTGGGTTTCCAGGCCCCCAAGGTGGAGATCGAACTGGGCTAGAAGGTGGAGATCGAACTGGGCTAGCTTGTAAGCGCGAAGGGGCCGGCCCCGCGGGGCCGGCCTTCATTGGTTATGGTATCGGTGTGCGGCGCCTTTTGCTCTTATTTCCCGTGCTCCTCGGGGTGTTGGGGTATGCGAGCGGGCTCGACTTCTCGGTAGGGGTGCGCACCGAGGCCGGCACCCGGTTCCTCTCCTCGGTGGGGGTCTCCCTCGAGCTCGAGCCCCTCTGGCTCCGGGGCGGCCTCCGCTTCGGGGCGCCGAGCGGGGTCCTGGCCGAGGCCGGGGTGGCGGCCTTCCTGCCCTTCCCCCTGGTCCGGCCCTACCTCGGGGCCGGCGCCGCGGTGGGCCTCACCGTGCTCGCCGAGGACGGCGGCTACCGCTTCGCGGTGGGCGAGGTGGGCTACGCCGTGGTCTACGCCGGGCTCGCGCTGCCGGAGCGCGGCTACCGCCCCTACCTCGAGCTCGCCCGCTACCTGGGGGAGCCGGGTTTCGTTCGCTACACGGTGGGTTTCGTCATGGAGGTCTTCTGATGCGCATCCTGGTGCACGGCGGCGCGGGAAGGATCGAACCGGACCACGAGGAAGCGGTGCTCGAAGGGGTACGCCGGGCGCGGGACGCCGGCTGGGCGGTGCTAAAGGCCGGGGGAAGCGCGCTCGAGGCCGCGGTCGAGGCGGTGCGCGTGCTCGAGGACGACCCCCTCTTTAACGCCGGCACCGGGAGCGCCCTGAACCGCCAGGGCTTCGTCGAGATGGACGCGGCGGTGATGGTCGGCGAGGGGCTCCGCTTCGGCGCGGTGGCGGCGGTCAGGGACGTGAAAAACCCCATCCTCCTCGCCCGCGAGGTGATGGACTCCGAGCACATTTTGCTCTCGGGCGAGGGGGCGAGCCTTTTTGCCCGCGAGCGGGGGATTCCCCACCACCCCCCGGAGCGGCTCGTCACCGAGCGGGCGCTTTCCCGCTGGCAGAAGATCCGCCGGGAGGGGGGACGGACGAGCGGCACCGTGGGCGCGGTGGCCCTGGACGCCGAGGGCCGCCTCGCCGCCGCCACCTCCACCGGCGGCATCGTGGACAAAAGGGTGGGCCGGGTGGGGGACACCCCACTCCCCGGGGCCGGCACCTACGCCGAGGCCGGCCTTGGGGCGGCGAGCGCCACCGGTGAGGGGGAGTTTTTGGCCCGGGCCTTGGTCGCCTACCGGGCGGTCTCGGCGCTGGCCACGCGCGCGCCGGAGGAGGCCGCCCGGCGGGCGCTCGCGCTCGCCCGCGAGCTCGGGGGCGAGGGCGGGCTGATTCTGCTCGCCGCCGACGGGCGGTTCGCCGCCCTCCACACG
>WFXV01000053.1 GCA_015490435.1 Thermaceae bacterium | reverse complement strand
CCCCACCCCCTGCCCCGGGGACCCTGGACCGGGGCTCGCCGTCCGGGACCTCTCGTTCGCCTATCCCGGAGGCCTTCGCCTCGAGGGGATCGCGCTTCGGGCCCGGCCGGGAGAGCTCCTTGCCATCACCGGCAGAAGCGGCGTGGGAAAGAGCACGCTTTTGAAGCTTCTCCTCGGGCTCCTTCGCCCGGAGTCGGGCGCGGTCTGCCTAAACGGCCGCCCGGTCGCCCCCGAGCGGTTCGCCTACGTGCCCCAAAAGCCCTTCTTCCTCGCCGGGAGCGTGCGGGAAAACCTGGCGCTGGCCCGGCCGGACGCCGGGAAGGAGGCGATGCGAGCGGCCCTCGCCCAGGTGGGGCTCGCCCACCTCTCCCTGGACCACCCAATCGGCGAGGACGGCGCCGGTCTCTCCGCCGGCGAGCAAAAGCGGCTCGCCCTCGCCCGGGCCCTGCTCAAAGACCCCGAGGCGATCCTCCTCGACGAGCCCACCGCCCACCTCGATCCCGAAAACGAGCGGCGCGTGATCGAGGCCCTCATGCACCTGAAGAAGGACCGCCCGGTGGTGGTCACCAGCCACCGCCCGGCCCTGGTCGCGGCCGCCGACCGCGAGCTTTCGCTGGGGAGGAAGGCATGACTCTTCGCTTTCTCTTCGCCGGCCTCCTCTACGCGCTCACCGTGCTCGCGGGGGCGGGGCTCATGTTCACCGCCAGCACCCTGCTCGCCCGCGCCGCCTTCCACCCGCCGCTTTACACCCTGATGCTGCTGGTCACCGGGGTGCGCTTCTTCGGGATCTCCCGCGGGGTCTTCCGCTACCTGGAAAGGCTCACGAGCCACGACGCCACCTTCCGCTACCTCGCGGCGCTCCGCGCCCGGATCTTCGAGGCCCTCATCCCCCGGGTCCCGGGCGGGCTCGACGCCGGCCGGGGCGCGCTCCAGGAGCGCATCCTCGGGGACGTCGCCCGGCTCGAGCCGGTGCCGGTGAGGGCCCTCGTGCCCCTTTTGGGGAGCGGGATCGTACTCCTACTCCTTGCTTCCTTTCTCGGCCACTACCACCCGGCGCTCGCCACCTGGGTGGCCGGCGGGTTCGCGCTCGCCGGGCTCCTCCTGCCGGCGGCGGTCTACCTTGGGCTGAAAAAGCGGCAGGAAGACCGCCCGCTTGCCGCCGAGGCGCTCCGCCAGCGGGCCAGCGAGCTCGCCGAGGGGCTCCCCGAGCTCCTCGCCTACGGCGCCGTACCCCGCTTCCAGGAGGCGATCGCGGCCGAAGCGAAAAGGGCAGCCCGGAGGGAGCAGAAGGAAGCCTGGATCCTCGCCCTCGGCGAGGCCGGAGCCGATCTGGTCGCCGGGGTGGTGCTCGCGGGGCTCTTCGCCGCCGGAGTGGAGGTCGCCCGGGCGGGGCTTGCCCCCGAGCTCGTGCCCGGGCTCGTACTCGCCGGGTTCGCCGCCTTCGAGGCGGTGCGCCCGCTCGCCGCCTCCGGGCCGCTGCTCGCCGAAGCCCGGGCCGCCTGGGCGCGGATCCAGGCCCTCCTCGCCGCCCCGCTCCCGGCCCCGGAACCGGAAGAGCCGCGCGCCCTCCCTCCCGGCTTCGACCTTTCGCTCCAAAACGCCTGGGTGCGCTACCCCGGCGCCGAAAAGCCCGCCCTCCAGGGCGCGAGCCTCGAGCTCCCCGAGGGCAAGGCCATCCTCCTCTTCGGGAAGAGCGGCTCGGGCAAGAGCACGATCGCCTGGACCTGGCTCCGCTTCCTCCTTCCCGAGGCCGGCGAGGCCCGCCACGGGGGCGTGCCGATCGCCGCGCTTTCGGGGGAGGACGCCCGGAGGCGGATCGTCTACCTCGAGCCTGAGCCCCACGTCTTCCCCACCACCCCGCGGGAGAACCTGCTGCTGGCGAATCCCGAGGCCAGCGAGGAGGCGCTCTGGCATGCGCTCGAGGCCGCCCAGCTCGCAGCGCGCGTCCGGAGCCTGCCCAACGGCCTCGACACCCCGCTCGGCCCCGGCGGGGTCGAGCTCTCAGGGGGCGAGGCCCGGCGGCTCTCGATCGCGCGGGCGATCCTGAAAGACGCCGCGATCTGGTTCCTGGACGAGCCCACCGAGGGGCTGGACGGCGAGACCGAGGCCCGGCTCCTCGAAACCCTGACCCCGCTTCTAAAGGGAAAGAGCGCGCTTTGGATCAGCCACCGGCCGCTCGAAGCGCTCGACCTCCCCCGCTACCGGGTGGAGGCGGGCCGGCCGAGGCGCGCGTAAAGGGCCTTAAGCGCCTCGGGGGAAAGCGCCTCGGCGCGGACCTTGGGGTCGAGACCGAGCTCGGAAAGGGCGGCCTCGATCCGCCGCCGGTCGTAGCCCGCGGCCTCGAGGTTCTTCCGGAGCGTCTTCCGGCGGGTGCGGAAGGCCGCGTCCAGGAAGCGGAAGTAGCCGGGGTCGGGGCGGGTACCCTTCGGGGTCAGGCGGACGAGGGCCGAGGTCACCTCCGGGGGCGGGTAGAAGACCGAGGGGGGCACGTCGCGGAGCTTTTCCACCCGGGCAAGCTCCTGGACCTTGAGCGCGATCGGCCCGTAGTCCTTGCCGCCCGGCCGGGCGGCAAGGACTACGGGCCGATCGCGCTCAAGGTCCAGGAGCTTGCCCGGGT
>WFXV01000052.1 GCA_015490435.1 Thermaceae bacterium | reverse complement strand
GTCGTGGTCGGGGGCGAGCCAGAGTTCCTGGGCCCCCGCCTCGAGGAAGGCGACGGCGGTGGTGGTGGCGCGGATTACGTCCACCACCACCGCGGCCTGGGCCTCGGGCAGGGGCTCGTTAGGGCAGAGCGCCGCCCGGATCACGGAGGGCCTCCCGGTAGGCGGCGAGGTTTTCGGCTACCGGCTTTTCGTTGTAGAGCCCGGAGGCGGCCACCAGGACGTCGGCCCCGAGGGCGGCGAGGCGGCCCGTGTTTTCCGGCTTCACCCCGCCATCCACGGCGATTTCGAAGGAGGCGCCCTCGGTCCGTCGCAGGGCGGCGAGGCGCTCGAGCTTTCGGTAGGTGCGGGGGATGAAGCGCTGGCCGGCGAACCCCGGGTTCACGCTCATGAGGAGGACCTGGTCGGTGAGCTCGAGGAGGTCGGTGAGGGCTTCTACCGGGGTGCCGGGGTTGATGGCGATGCCCGCCTTCGCCCCGAGGCTCCGGATCGCCTCGAGCAGCCGGTGGGGGTGGGGGGTGGCCTCGAGGTGGAAGGCGAGGAGGCTGGCGCCGGCCTGGACCAGGTCGGGGGCGAGGCGCTCGGGCTCGACCACCATCGCATGAACGTCGAGGGGGCGGTCGCTCACCTTGCGGATCGCCTCGACCACCACCGGCCCGAAGGTGAGGTTGGGCACGAAACGGCCGTCCATCACGTCGAGGTGGAAGCGGTCCACGCCGGCGGCCTGGCTCTCGGCCACCGCCTCGGCCAGCCGGGCGAAGTCGGCGGCCAGGATGGAAGCGGCGATGAGGCTCATTGCAAGCCGTAGAGTACCTGCTCCAGGGCGTCGAGGTCGCGGAGGACGAGCCCGCTGGAGACCGAGGCGATGATTCCCCGATCGCGGAGCTCGTGGACCACGCGGGTCGCGGTCTCCCGGCTGGTGCCCGCGAGGTTCGCGATCTCCTGGTGGACGATGGGGATGAACCAGCCCCCGTCCCGGGGCTCGCCGTGGCGGTGGCGGTAGAGCTTCAGAAGGGCGAAGGCCACCTTGCTCTTTGCTTCCTCGAAGGTGAGGAAGAGAATCTCGTCGTTCATCTCGCGAAGGCGGGCGGCGATGATCCGGGCCAGGTTGTGCCCGAGCAGGGGGAAGCGACGGAGGAGGTTCATGTAGGTGTCGCGGAAGAGCACGAGGACCTCGGTGGGCGTCTCGGCGACGGCGGAGGCGCTCCGGGGCCGCTCCTCGACCAGGCTCATCTCGCCGAAGACCTCGCCCGGGTGTACGTAGGCGAGCACCTTGCGGCGCCCCTCCAGGCTCTCCCGGAAGATGCGGACCTTGCCCGCGAGCACGAGGTAGAGGGCCTCCCCGGGGTCGCCCTTTTGGAAGATGGTCTCGCCGGGGTCGAATCGCCAGGTGGGGCAGGCTTCGCGGAGAATGCGGTGGGACTCCACGGGAAGGCTGCGCCAGAACTCCGACTGGCTTAATACCTTATCCGCAATCACCGCAGGTCAGAATACGGCGAAAAGAGGACCGCTGTAAAGAAGCGGTACCATGCGAAAGCGATGGCGAGCGTACTCCGCGCCGAAGGTCTTACGTTTTCTTACCGCGGGCTTCCGCTTTTCTCAGGATTGGACTTGGAAGTGGGCGAGGGGGAGGTGCGGGTGCTGCTGGGGCCCTCGGGGTCGGGGAAGACCACCTTGGTCCATCTACTCGCGGGGATTCTTGAACCCCACGGGGGTACGGTTTACTGGGGCGAACACCCGATCAGCTGCTGGCCCGAGGAAAGGCGGGTCCGGCTCCGGCGGCGCTACCTCGGGCTCGTCTTCCAGCACCATTACCTGCTCCCCGAGCTCAGCGCCCTGGAGAACGCGATGCTCTCGGGCTGGCTCTTGGGCCGGCCGGATCCCGGGCGGGCGCGGGCGCTGCTCGATCGGCTCGGGCTTTCGGGGCGCGCGCGGCTGAAGCCTGAGGCGCTCTCCGGCGGCGAACGCCAGCGGGTGGCGGTGGCTCGGGCGCTCTACGCCCGGCCCCGGTTGCTCCTCGCCGACGAGCCCACCGGCGCCCTCGATCCGGGGAACGCGCGGGCGGTGCTCGAGGCGCTTCTTTCCCTCGCCCGGGAAGAGGGGGCGGCGGTCTTGCTCGCGACCCACGACGAGCGCTTGGTCTCGGGGCTTCCCGGTTGGCGCCTCGAGGCGGGGCGCCTGGTATCCTTGGAATCGTGAGCCCGATTCATATCCACGCCGGTCCCGACGATCTCGCCCCTTACGTCCTCCTGCCTGGGGACCCGGGGCGGGCCCGTCGGATCGCCGAGCGCTACCTCGAGGACGCCCGGCTCTACAACGACCACCGCGGCCTCCTTGGCTACACCGGCCGCTACCGGGGGATGCCGGTCTCGGTGCAGACCACCGGCATGGGCACCCCTTCGGCGGCGATCGTGGTCGAGGAGCTGATCCAGCTGGGTGCGAAGTGGCTCGTGCGGATTGGCACCGCGGGGGCGCTCTCCCCGAGGGTGCGCCCCGGCGAGCTGGTGGTGGCGGCGAGCGCCATCCCTGCCGACGGGACCACTCGGCAGTACCTGAAGGGGCGGCCCTTCGCCCCGGCGCCGAGTTTCCGGCTCTTACAGGCGCTGGTGGAGACCGCCGGCGAGGGGGTGCACGTGGGCCCGATCCTCACCGAGGACGCCTTTTACGCCACCACCCCCGAGGAGGCCCGGGAGTGGGCCTCTTATGGGGCGCTCGCGGTGGAGATGGAGTCGGCGGCGATCTTCCTCCTGGCGGGGATGCGCGGGGTGGAAGCCGCCAGCATCCTCGCGGTTTCGAACAACGTCGGGGATCCCGAGCTCGTCCCCGAGGAGGTCCTCACCCGCGCCGTGGGCCGCATGATTGAGGTGGCGCTTACCGCGCTTTTGCGATTGGAGGGTAGAGCATGAAGTTCGAGGTCGAGCATTCCCACGGGCCGGAGTTCGAGCATCTCGACTACCGGGTGGAAGAGGGCGTGGCGGTGATCACCATCCGCCGCCCTGAGGTCTTGAACGCGCTCTCGACCGCGCTGCTCCGGGAGCTCGCCGAGGTTCCCGAGCTGGTGGCCGAGGACCTGGAGGCGCGGGCGGTGATCTTCACCGGCGAGGGGAAGGCCTTCGTGGCCGGCGCCGATATCCCCGAGATTGCCGGGCTTTCCGACGTCTTCGTGGCCCGGGAGTTCTCCCTTCTCGGCCAGGACGTGATGAACGCGATCGCGGCCATGCCCGTGCCCACCATCGCCGCGATCAACGGCTACGCGCTCGGTGGAGGGCTCGAGCTCGCCCTCGCCTGCGACCTACGGGTGGCCGTGAGGAAGGCGAAGCTCGGCCTTCCCGAGGTGGGCCTCGGCCTCATCCCGGGCTTCGGCGGCACCCAGCGCCTGCCCCGGATCATCGGCCTTGGCCGCGCCCTCGACCTGATCCTCACCGGCCGCCACGTGGAGGCCGAAGAGGCCTACCAGATGGGGCTTGTGAACCGCCTGGCCGAGGACGCGCTCGAAGAGGCCAAGGCGCTTGCCGCGACCCTGGTGAAAAACGGCCCGGTCGCGATGGCGCTGGCCAAGGAGTCGGTCTTCCGGGGCTTTGACCTGCCACTTCCCGAGGGGCTCGAGATCGAGGCCGACCTTTTTGGGCTCGTCTCCCGTACCACCGATTTCAAGGAGGGGACGAGCGCTTTCCTGGAAAAGCGGAAGCCCAACTTCAAGGGGGAGTGAGTGGACGACCGGGTGATCCACGTCGCAAGCCCCAAGGCCAAGCTCCACCAGGAGGCCGATCAGGCCATCCGGAAGGGGCTTGCCAGCTACCCCCGGGCGCTCAAGGCCTACGAGCTCCTGGTCGCCGACCCCGAGGCGCGGGCGAGCTGGGACATGGCCAACTACCTCACCATGCACAAGCTCGGCTACAACGACCACGGCCGGGTGCACGCGATCCTCACCGGGGCGGCGGCGGTGGCGATCCTGAGGCTACTCGTCGAGGCCGGGGTCAAGACCGACACGGAAAAGAGCGGTTCGGGTGAGCTCGAGGACGCCTACGTCGTCACCCTGCTCGGCACCATGCTCCACGACATCGGCAACCAGGTGCACCGGGTGCACCACGAGGCCTTCGGGGTGACCCTTGCGGCGCCGATCCTGGACCGCGTCCTGGCCGAGGTCTACGACGACCCCGCCCAGCGAGTGCGGCTTCGGGCGCTCGCGCTCCACTCGATCTTCAGCCACGACCTCGAGCCCGAGCCCCTCACCATCGAGGCCGGGGTCACTGCGGTGGCCGACGGCACCGACATCACCAAGGGCCGGGGCCGCAAGGCCTTCGCGCTGGGCTCAATCGACATCCACTCGATCTCGGCGCTGGCGGTGGACGAGGTGATGATCCTAAGAGGCCGGGAGGTGCCGGTGGAGATCCGGGTCAAGATGAACAACGCCGCCGGGATCTTCCAGGTGGAGGAGACGCTCACCAAGAAGGTGATCAAAAGCCCCATCCGGGACTACGTCACCGTGGTGGCCACCACCCACACCGACGGCGACCACGACCAGCGGATCATCCATCGGGTTCGGCTGCACGAGCGGGAACCGCGTTTCGTGCTCGAAGAGTAAGATGCCGCCCTGGCTTTTCAACTTCCTGAGCATCGTCCTCATTGACCTCGTGCTCTCCGGCGATAACGCCGTGGTGATCGGCATGGCGGTCCGGAGCCTGCCGGCCCCGATGCGGCGTCAGGCGATCTTGATCGGCACCCTGGGCGCGGTGGGGCTTCGGATCGCCTTCACCATCCTCGCCGCCTTCCTGCTGCAGATTCCCTACCTCCGGGCGCTCGGCGGGCTCACCCTCTTTTGGATCGCGGCCAAGCTCCTCCGCGAAGAGGAGGAGACCGGCCCCGCACGGACCGCGAACGGGTTCTGGCAGGCGGTGGCGCTGATCGTGGTCGCGGACTTCACCCTTTCGCTCGACAACGCGCTGGCGGTGGCCGCCGCCAGCGAGGGGCACCTTTGGCTCCTCGTCTTCGGGCTCGCCCTCTCGATCCCGATTTTGATGCTGGGGGCGAGTCTGGTTTCCCAGTGGCTGAACCGCTGGCCCTGGCTCACCCTGCTCGGGGCGCTGGTGATCGTCTGGGCGGGGGCACGGCTCTTGGTGCACGACCCCCTCTTCCATGAGGTTTGGCCGATGAGTGCGCTTCAGGCCTTCGCCCTTGGGCTCTTTTTGACCCTGATCTTCCTCCGCGGCGACCTACGCGGCCTCCGGCGGGCGCTCGGGCGCTAGGCCGGGGTGGGGAAAAATCGCGGAAAAAACCGGCTCCGGCGATTACAATGAAAACGTGCGGTTCAAGGATCGCCGGCACGCGGCGGAACTCTTGGCCGAGGCGGTGCGCCCGCTCGGGCTCGTAGCCCCGGTGGTGCTGGGCATTCCCCGGGGCGGGGTGGTGATCGCCGACGTCCTCGCCGAGCGCCTGGGCGGGACGATGGACGTCATCCTGGCGCGCAAGATCGGGGCCCCCGGCAACCCCGAGTTCGCCCTCGGGGCGGTGGCGGAGACTGGCGAGGTGATCCTCCAGCCCTACGCCTACCGCTACGCCGGCGAGGCCTACATCCGCAACGAGGTGGCGCGGCAGCTCCGGGTGATCGAGGAGCGGAGGGCGAAGTACCGCGCGGTCCGGCCCAAGGAGCCGCTCACCGGCCGGATGGTCGTGCTCACCGACGACGGCATGGCCACCGGCAGCACCATGGAGGCGGCGCTGGCGGCGGTGCGCGCCGAGGCCCCCGCGCGGGTGGTGGTGGCGGTGCCGGTGGCGCCGCCGGAGGCGGTGGAGCGGCTTCGGGACAAGGCCGAGGTGGTGGTGCTCTCGACCCCGCCCGACTTCACCGCCGTCGCCGCCTACTACGAGGTCTTTCCCCAGGTGGAGGACGACGAGGTCGTGGCCCTGTTGGCCAAGTGGGGAGGGGAGGCTTGAAGGCCAAGGTCATCCACGCGGACAAGGTGCGGCGGGTACCGGTGGACGACGCCGAGGGGGCATTCATCCAGGTCCTGATCGGCCCCGAGGAGGCGCCGAACTTCGTTCTCCGCCGGTTCACCCTGCTTCCCGGCGGGAGGATCAAGAAACACCGCCACCCCGACGTCGAGCACGAGCAGTACGTCCTCGCCGGGCGGATGCGGATCGGGCTCGGCGACGCGGTCTACGAGATCGGGCCCGGGGACGTGGTCTTCATCCCCCCGGGCGTCGCCCACTGGTACGAGAACGTGGGAGAGGACCCGGTGCTCTTCCTTTGCGTGGTGCCAAAGACCGAGGAATACCGGACCGAGTGGCTGGAGTAAAGCCGAAACGCGAGGGGCCCGCCCAAAGGGCGGGCCCCTTTTCTTCCCACCTCAAGCCCGAATCTCCATCCGTTGGAAGACGACGTAGGCCAGGGTGAAAAAGAGCACGCCGGCGGCGATCAGGCCGGCGAACTGGGGCCAGACGAGGAGCACCGACTGGGAAAGGGGCAGGGGGGTGCCGAGCACCATTCCCTCGAGCTGGGCCGGGAGCACCGGCCCGAGCGCCCTTACTTCGGGCTGAAGCAGCGCGAGCGTGGCCTCGGCGTAGAGGGTGTTCGGGGCGAGGCGGGCGAGGGCGAGCTCGGTCTGGGCCTGCCTCAGCACCTCCTCGGGGAAGCCGTAGTGGACCGGGCTGATCACCGGGGCCAAGAGCCCCGCGATCATGCCCCAGAAGACGGTGAAGAAGAGCCAGACGCCGATCGCCGCCAGGGCGCTGGTGGTGGGGCTTTTGAAGACAACCGAGAAGAAGAGCGCCACCGCCAGCCAGACGCCGCCGTAGGCCAGGGTGGCGGCGAGGTAGAGAAGGCTCCGCGCCACCTCCTCGCCCGAGGCGGCGAGGCCGGTGAAGAGAATGCCGAGCCCGGTGATGAGCAGCCAGACCGCGAGCAAGACGAGCGCCAAGGTGGCGAGCCCGGCCAGGTACTTGCCAAAAAGCAGCGCGTCCCGGTAGATCGGCTGGGAGAGCACCCGGCCCAGGGTGCGGCGCTGGAACTCGCCGTTCACCGCGTCGAAGCCGAGGGCGATCGCGAGCAGGGGCACGAGGAAGCCGGCGAAGGCGACGAAGGAGGGGAGCGGCTCCTTGGCGGTGGTGAAGAGGCGCAAGAAGAGGAAGACGTCCTCGCCGACCACGTTCTTGATCGTCTGGATGGCGGCGTAGATGGTGGCCATCGCGGTGAGGACGATCAGCGCTTCCAAAAGCCGCATCCGGGTGCCCGAGAGCTGGTCGGCGAACTCCTTCAGAAAGACCACGCCTAGGCCGGAGAAGGCCGAACCCTCACGCCGCGTCACGGTTCACCTCCTCGAAGTAGGCGCGGTAGATCTCGTCGAGGCTGGGCTCCTCGAGCTCAAGCCCGAAAAGCCTCCCCCCCTCCCGGACCACCGCCCGGGCCACGTCGGGCCTCAGGTCCCGCTCGGTCTCGAGCAGGAATCCCCCGTTCTCCCGGCGGACCCGGAGGACGCCGGGGATCGCGGCGAGGGCCGATTCGAGCCCCTCGCCCTCGGCCCGGACCCGGATCCGGTAGGCCCCGCCGAGCACCTTTTTCGCGAGCTCGGGCACCGAGCCCACGAGTTCCATCCGCCCCTTCCGGAAGAGCCCCACCCGGTCGGTGATCGCCTGCACCTGGTGGAGCAGGTGGGAGGAGAGGAGCACAGTGAGGCCCCGCTCCTTGAGCGATCGGATGAGGCCCAAGAACTCGTGGGCCGCCTGGGGGTCGAGGCCCAGGGTGGGCTCGTCCAGGATCACGAGCTCGGGCTCTTTGAGCAAGACGTCGGCGAGCCCGAGCCTTTGCTTCATGCCCCGGGAGTAGGTGCGCACCGGGCGGTCGGCGGCGTCGAGGAGGCCCATCTGGCCGAGGAGCTCCTCGATCCTGGCCTCCACCGCCGGGCCCCGCATGCCGTTCAGCTGGGCGGTGTAGCGGAGGTTCTCCCGGCCCGAAAGCTCGTCGTAGAACCCCACCGTGTCCGGGAGGTAGCCGACCCGCCGCTTGACCTTAAGGGGCTCGCGCACCGGGTCGCGGCCGAGCACCCGGACGGTGCCGGCGGTGGGCTCGGTGAGGCCGAGGAGCATCAGGATGGTGGTGGTCTTCCCGGAGCCGTTCGGCCCCAGGATGCCGAAGACCTCGCCCCGCTCGACCACGAGGTCGAGATCCTCCACCGCCACCAGCCGCCCGTAGCGCTTGGTGAGGCCTTGGGTCTCGATCGCCGCCATCATCGCCGCCCGAAGCGCGCCACCGCGAGCGCCAGCACGCCGAGCGCCACCGCCACCAGCCCCACGCCGACGATGCCCCACATCGTCGAGGTCAGCACGGTGATGCGGAAGTCGGCGGACTCGGAGGTGCCGTTCTTGGGCTTGGCGGTGATCGTCACCATGTAGTCACCGGCGATCGCCTTGGCCGAGGGCTTGATCTTCGCGGTCACCTCGGCCTTCTCGCCCGCGGGGATCGAGGGGATCGTCTTGGGGTCGAAGGTGACCTCCCAGCCCGAGGGCTCGAAGGAGGAGAGCTCGACGTTCTTCGCCTCGGCGCTGCCGCGGTTCTTAATCACCAGCTTCAAGGGGGACTCGCGGCCGGCGTAGGCGCGGCCCGAGAGCCGGCCGTCGGGGGTGGTGAGGGTGAGCTCGGGACGGCCGGTGACGATCGCCTTGAGCTCGACGCCCGCCTTCGCCGCCCCGGCCCGGGCGGTGACCCGGATCGCGTACTCCCCGGCCTCCACCTTGGGCGGGGGGCTGACCTCGATGTCGAGGTTCTTGGTCTCGCCCGCCTTGATCGGGAGGGTGGTCACCTCCTGGCCGGAAAACTGCGGCTTGAAGACGACCTCGAACCCCTGGGGCGCGTCGGCTTCGAGGCCGACGAGGAGGTCCTGGTCGGACTCGTTCTTAAGCGTCGCTCGGTAGCGGAAGGTGGTGGTGGGGGTGCCCTTTAGGACCGGGAGCTCGACCTCGAGCTTCAAGGAGGGCGGGAGCACCTTGCCCACGGTGAGGACGATGGGGAGCTCGCTTTTCGCCGTGCTGCCCTCGGCGACGACGGTCATCGGGTAGCGGCCCTCCTTCACCCCCTCTGGCACCTCGACCCGGAGGGTCAGGTTCTCGCTGGCGTCGGGGGCGAGGAAGGCGGCCTCGACCACCCGGCCGTTGCCGAGGAAGGCCGCGGTCCAGCCTTTGGGCACGCCCTCGACGCGGAGCCGGACGTACTGGGGGGGCAGGCCGAAGTTCTTGAGCTCGAGCGCGAGGTTCACCACCTCCCCCGCCTTGACCGTGAGGGCGGGGTAGGGGGTGCCGACGACCAGCCCCTTGTAGTCCACCTTGCCCTGCGCAAAGGCCACCGCAAACGCCAGCAAAAGGCCCGCGAGTCTCCGCATCGTTCACCTCCTCTAGCGCACCAAAGTACCTCTAAGGCCGATTTAAAAATATGAACCGCGGGCGCGCAAGTTCCCGCGGTTTCGGAAGGCGTTCCCTTACTCCGGCTCCCTTAGCACCGCGCCCCGGGAGGCGTTCGTCACCAGCGCCCGGTAGCGCTTCAGCCAGGAGCCGTTCACCGGCTTCTTGAGGGGCTTGAAGCGTGCTCGGCGCCTTTCGAGCTCGGCTTCGTCCACGAGCAGGTCCACCCGGCCCTCGACGAGGTCGATCGCGATCAGGTCGCCCTCCTCGACCAGGCCGATCGGCCCGCCCTCGGCGGCTTCGGGGGAGACGTGGCCGATGGCCGCGCCCCGGGTGCCGCCGGAGAAGCGCCCGTCGGTGATGAGCGCCACCGAGTCGCCGAGCCCCATGCCCACGAGCGCCGAGGTGGGGGCGAGCATCTCCCGCATCCCGGGCCCGCCCCTAGGCCCCTCGTAGCGGATCACCACCACGTCGCCGGGGCGGATCTTGCCACCGTTGATCGCGGCCTGGGCCTCCTCCTCGGAGTCGAAGACCCGCGCCGGGCCGGTATGGCGCATCATCTTGGGATCGACCCCGGCGGTCTTCACCACCGCCCCCTCGGGCGCGAGACTCCCGAAGAGGATCCGGAGGCCGCCCTTTTCGTCGTAGGGGTTTTCCAGCCGGCGGATGACCCGCTCGTCCTTGATTTCGAAGTCGCCCTCCTCGAGCACCTCCCCGAGCGTCTTCCCTTGCACGGTCATGGCCTCGAGGTTCAGGTAGCCCCCCCGGGCGAGCTCCTTCAGGATCGCGTGGATGCCGCCGGCGCGGTCGAGGTCCTCCATGTGATAGGCGGAGCTCGGGGCGATCTTGGAGAGCGTCGGGGTGGTGCGGCCGATCTCGTCGAGGCGCTCGAGCGGGAAGGGGATCCCCGCCTCCTCGGCGGCGGCCAGGGTGTGGAGCACGGTGTTCGTCGAGCCGCCCATGGCCACGTCGAGCCGGAAGGCGTTCTCGAAGGAGGCCAGGGAGACGATGTCCCGGGGCTTTAGGTCCCCGAAGGCGAGCTCGACCACCCGGTAGGCGGCCTTCTTCTTGAGCTCCTCGCGGCGCGGGTCCTCGGCCAAGATGGTGCCGTTTCCGGGGAGGGCGAGGCCCAGGGCTTCGAGCAGCGAGTTCATGCTGTTCGCGGTGAAGAGCCCGGAGCACGACCCGCAGCCGGGGCAGGCGTAGGTCTCGATCTCCTTGAGCTCGTCCTCGTCGATCTCGCCCTTTTTGAGCTGCCCCAGGGCCTCGAAGACGCTGATCAGGTCCACCACCCGGCCCGACGAGGGGAGCACCCCCGCCCGCATCGGCCCGCCCGAGACGAAGATCGAGGGGATGTTGACCCGGAGCGCGGCCATCAGCATCCCGGGCACGATCTTGTCGCAGTTGGGGATGAAGATCGCGGCGTCGAAGGCGTGGGCCCGGAGCATGGTCTCGACGCTGTCGGCGATCAGCTCCCGGGAGGGGAGGCTCCAGTGCATCCCCTCGTGGCCCATGGCGATGCCGTCGTCCACCCCGATGGTGTTGAACTCGAAGGGCACCCCGCCGGCCTCGCGGATGTAGCGCTTGATGCTCTGGACGAACTCGCGGAGGTGGGCGTGGCCCGGGACGATGTCCACGTAGGAGTTCACCACCGCGATGAAGGGCTTTTCGAAGTCGGACTCGCGCTCGATCACCCCGGTGGCCCTAAGCAGCGAGCGGTGGGGGGCGCGGTCGGCGCCTTTCTTGATACGATCGCTCCTCATGCCCCGTCCTCCCAGGTCGCGACCTTGCCGGAAAAGCGCCGGGGATCGCCCTCGAGGATGCGGATGAGCGCCCGGGCGCTCTCCTCCGGGGTGAGCAGGATGCCCTGCTCCTTGTAGCCGCGGAAGACCCGGTGCAAGACCTCGGCGGCCCCGCCCTCGGCGGTGCGGGCCTCTTGCTGCATGCGGGTCTCCACCACCCCGGGGCGGTAGACGAAGCTCGTGATCTCGGGGGCCTCGGCAGCGAGCTGGCGGGCGAGGTGCTCCTCGGCGGCCTTGGCCACGGCGTAGGCGCCGATGCCGGGAAGGTTCGACTCGGCCGCGCCGGAGCCGAAGAAGACCGCCACCCCGCCGCCCGCCTGGATGAGCTCGGGGACGGCGTAGCGGATGAGCTGGTAACCGGCCTTGACGTTCGCCTCCATTACCTCGTCCCAGTGGGGCTCGGGGAGCTCCCAGAGCAGGGGACCGGCGTGCAGCACTCCGGCGTTATGGATGAAGCCGGTGAAGTTCCCGAGCTTTTTCGCCGCCCGCACCAGCCGGTCGGCGACCTCGGGACGGCCCGCCGAGCCCTCGACCGGGATCGCCTCGCTCCCCTTTTCCCGCACCAGGGCGGCGACCTCGGCGAGGGGGGCGGCGTGGCGAGCGGAGAGCACGAGCCGGGCACCCCGCTCGGCGAGAAGGAGCGCGAGCGCCCGGCCGATGCCCCGGGAGGCGCCGGTCAGGATCCAGGTGGTGTTCCTTAGCCTCATGCCCCGAGTGTATCGGGTGTACGCTCGGAGCGTGAACGCCCCCGTCGTGCTCGTGTCCATGGATGGCATGGACGCAAGGCTTTTGCATCCGGTGGCGGCGAACGTGCTCGAGGTCTTCGGGCTCGTGGCCGCGGTCGGCGATCCGGCGGAGAGTCCGGCCGAGGCCTTCGACCCCGTCCGGGGCCAGTACCGGGCGGCGGCGGTGCTTTCCTTTTTGAGGCCCTGCTGTCCGGAGGCGAAAAGGGTGGTGGGGGTGACCGCGGCGGACCTCTTTGAGCCCGGGCTCAACTTCGTCTTCGGCCTCGCCGAGCGTCCGGGGCGGGCGGCGGTGGTGAGCGCCCACCGCCTCGTTACCCAAGACGGGCGGCGCTTCCTCTCGCGGCTTATGAAGGAAGTGAACCACGAGCTCGGGCACACCTTCGGCCTCGGCCACTGCCCCGAGCCCACCTGCGTGATGCGCTTTTCCAACTCGGTGGCCGAGGTGGACGAGAAGGGGCGGTTTTTCTGCCCCCGCTGCCGGGCCCTTTTGGAGGAGACCCTAAAGCGCCTTTAGCACCGTCTCGGTGAAGGCCTCGGTGCCGGCCGTGCCCCCGAGGTCGGGGGTGGGGGCGGTCTTTAGCGCCGTTTCCACCGCCCGCTCGACGCGCTGGCCGAGTTCGGGGAGCTCGAGCGCGTAGGTGAGGAGCATCCCGGCGGAGAGGATGGCGGCGGCGGGGTTCGCCCGGCCCTTCCCGGCGATGTCCGGGGCCGAGCCGTGGACCGGTTCGAAGACCGGGGTTTTCTCGCCGAGCGAGGCCGAGGGCAAGAGCCCGAGCGAGCCCGGGAGCACCGAGGCCAGGTCGGAGAGGATGTCGCCGAAGAGGTTGCCGGTGAGCACCACGTCGAAGCGCTGGGGCCGGGTGACCAGGTGCATTGCCATCGCGTCCACGTACTGGTGTTCGGTCTCGACCTCGGGATAGTCCTGGGCCACCTCCTCGACCACCTTGCGCCAGAACTCGCTGACCTCGAGCACGTTCGCCTTGTCCACGCTGACGAGGCGCCTTTTCCGCTTCATCGCGGCATCGAAGGCCACCCGGGCCACCCGCTCCACCTCGGGGCGGGTATAGCGCATGGTGTTGTAGGCCTCGTCCTCGGTGATGCCCCGGGGGGTGCCGAAGTAGATCCCCCCGGTGAGCTCGCGCACGATCAAGAGGTCCACCCCCCGGGCGAGCTCGGAGCGGAGGGGGGAGAGGGCCTCGAGCCCCGCCATCACCTTGGCCGGGCGCAGGTTGGCGAAGAGGCCGAGCGTCTTCCGGAGGGCGAGGAGCCCGGTCTCGGGGCGCTTTTCCCGGGGCAACGCGTCCCACTTGGGACCGCCGATCGCGCCGAGGAGCACCGCGTCGGCCTCGAGCACGCCCCTTTTCGTCTCCTCGGGGAAGGGCTCGCCAAACCGGTCGTTCGCCTCGCCGCCAAAGGCGAAGCGCTCGAAGACGAGCCCGAGCCCCTCGGCCGCGTCCAGGGCCTCTAGCACCCGGACCGCTGCTTCGGTGACCTCGGGGCCGATGCCGTCGCCGGGAAGCAGGGCGATCTTGGGCATGGGGTCATTCTTCCAGCCGCGCCCCTTCGAGCTCAAGCAGCCGGCGCTTGACCGCGACCCCGAGCGGATGAAAGCCCATGAGGGTGCCCTTACGGGTCACCAGGCGATGGCAGGGGATGAGGACCTGGAAGGGGTTTTTCAAAAGCGCGGCGAGCAGCTTGGGGTAGGGGACGCCGGCCTCGCGGGCGAGCGCGCCGTACGTGCGGGTCTCTCCCCGGGGGATGGCGAGGAGAGATCGGTAAACCTGGCCGTCGCGGTAGGGAAAGTCCGGCAACGCGAAGGTTTTCCCCCTTTTCACGACCGCGGCCAGCTCCTCTTCAAGCCAGCGCTTGAGCCCTTCGTCCCCAAGGCTCTCCCCGGGCAGATGGTGGTAGCGGACGATGGCCTCGAGGTGTCGGTCGGCCCGGGGCGCGTCCCAGTGCCAGCCGTAGGCCAGGATCCGCCCGCCCTCGACGCGAAAGCGGACCACCACCTCGAATCCGAAGAGATCCACGAAGACAATCTATTGTGCGGCGGGTGGCCAAGGTTGGCCGGGGCGCTTTCGCCCCGACTCCAAAAGCGCCCCGCCCGGGGCCTAATAGACGCCAGGTTTTCCCGGCCCCGCCCGCCGCGCGTCCATCTCCCGGATTCGGTCCATCGCCTCTAAGAGCACCTCGAGCGGGTCGTAGCGCCCCTCGAGGAAGGCCTCGCGGACGGCTTCGGGGAGGAAGACGGGGATCACCCGGTCCCCCGCCTTGAGCTCCATTTTCTCGAGGTCGATCACCAGCTCGGTCTCGGGGGATCGCTCCACCAGGGCGAAGAGGTAGCCGAGGTCCTCCGGCGCCACGGTCACCGCCACCAGGCCAATCTGGGTGGCGTTTCCGAAGAAGATCTCGGCAAAGGACTCGCCCACGAGCGCCGCAAAACCCGCCCGCTTGATCGCCTGGGGCGCGTGCTCTCTGGAGGAGCCCGAGCCGAACCCAGCCTCGACCAGGAGAATCTTCGCCCCGGCGTAGCGGGGGTCGTTCAAGGGGTGGTCCTTGGGGTGGCCCTTTTCGTCGTAGCGCTCGTCGTAAAAGAGCGCTTCCCCCAGCCGGTCGAAGGTCACCGTCTTCAAAAACCGCGCGGGCACGATCCGGTCGGTGTCGATGTCCCGTCCGCGGATCGGCACCGCCCGTCCCTGGATGCGTTTAATCGGTGGCATCTTCCCCTCCAATCCCGAGGACCTCGCGGGGGTCGGCGATGTGGCCCGCCACCGCGCTGGCCGCCACCGTGAGCGGGCTCGCCAGCACGGTGCGGCCGGTGGGGCTTCCCTGACGGCCCTTGTAGTTGCGGTTGGAGGCGCTGATCGCGAGCTCGTCGCCGACCAGGCGGTCGGGGTTCATCGCTAGGCACATCGAGCAGCCGGGGGCCCGCCACTCGAAGCCGGCCTCGCGGAAGACCTCGGCGATCCCCTCTCGCTCAGCGGCCTCGGCGACGAGCTGGCTCCCCGGCACCACCAGGGCCCGGACCCCCTTCGCCACCTTCTTGCCCCGGAGGTATTTCGCCACCTCGCGGAGGTCGGAGAGCCGGGCGTTGGTACAGCTTCCGAGAAAGGCGACGTCCACCTTGACGTCGGTGAGCTTTTGCCCCGGGGTGAGCTTCATGTAGCGGAGGGCGTCCTCGACCTGAGCCCGCTCGGACTCGGGGAAATCGGCGGGGTCGGGCACCCGGCCGTCCACCGGGGCCGACTGCCCGGGGTGTACCCCCCAGGTGACGGTGGGGGCGATCGCCTCGCCTTGGATCTCGACCCGGTCGTCGTAGTGGGCGTCGGGGTCGGAGGCGAGGGCCTTCCACGCGGCCACCGCCCGCTCCCAGTCCTCGCCCTTCGGGGCGTAGGGCCGGCCCTTCAGGTAGGCGAAGGTGGTCTCGTCGGGGTTCATGTACCCCACCCGGGCGCCGCCCTCGATCGACATGTTGGCGATCGTCATCCGCTCGTCCATGCTCATTTGCTCGATGACCTCGCCGGCGTACTCGTAGGCGTAGCCGATCCCCCCTTTGACCCCGAGGGTGCGGATGATGTGGAGGATCACGTCCTTGGCGGTGACCCCGGGGAGGAGCCGGCCGTTCACCTCGATGCGGCGGACCTTGAGCTTTTGCATGGCCACGGTCTGGGTGGCGAGCACGTCGCGCACCTGGGTGGTGCCGATGCCAAAGGCTACCGCCCCGAAGGCGCCGTGGGTCGAGGTGTGGGAGTCGCCGCAGACGATGGTGAAGCCGGGCTGGGTGAGGCCGAGCTCAGGGCCGATCACGTGGACGATCCCCTGGCGGCCGCTCTTTAGGTCGAAGAAGGTGATGCCGTGCTCCTTGACGTTTCGCCTTAGGGCCTCGAGCATCTCCTGGGCCAGGGGGTCAGCGAGGGGCTCCTCCCGCCGGTCGGTGGGGACGATGTGGTCCACGGTGGCGAAGGTCCGGTGGGGGAAGGCGACCTTGAGGCCCCGCTCTTTCAGCATGGCGAAGGCCTGGGGGCTCGTCACCTCGTGGATTAGGTGCAGGTCAATGAAGAGCTGGGTGCGGCCGTCGGGAAGCTCGCGCACCGCGTGGGCTTCCCAGACCTTTTCGTAAAGCGTCTTGCCCATTTCCCCTCCCAAAAACAAAACCCCCCTCGCGGGGGGCAGGCGAGCTACGCCGGCGCCTACCCCCGGAGTCCGAGGGCTAGGCGAAGACCGGGCGCCCGAAACATCTTGGGCGCGAGTATACGGGATGGCGGCCGCGTTGACAAGGCAAAAAGAGCTCGTTAGACTGATCCTTGCTGCGGGGCGTAGCGCAGCCAGGGAGCGCACCTGAATGGGGTTCAGGTGGTCGGAGGTTCAAATCCTCTCGCCCCGACCAAAGGTCCCCCGGCCAAGGGCCGGGGGGTTTGCTTTATGCGGTAAGGTAGGGGCATGAAGCCCGTCAGCCTGCTCGACACCACCCTGCGCGACGGGGCGCTCGCCGAGGGGGTGAGCTTTACCCCCGAGGACAAGCTCGAGATTCTGAAGCTCCTCGATGAGCTCGAGATCGACTACCTCGAGGCCGGCTGGCCCTACCAGTTCCCCGAGGACCTCGAGGTCTTCGCCCGCGCGCGGGAGCTCGGGCTAAAAGGGAAGCTCACCGTCTTCGGCTCCACCCGCCGGCCCGAGACCCCGCCCTCCCGCGATCCCAACGTCCGCGCCATGCTGAAGGCCGAGACCGAGGTGGTGCACGTCTACGGCAAGGCCTGGGAGCTCCACGTGGAGAAGGTGATCCGCACCAGCCTCGAGGAAAACCTCCGCATGGTGCGGGACACCGTGGCCTTCTTCAAGGACCAGGGCAAGGAGGTGCTCTTCACCGCCGAGCACTTCTTCGACGCCTGTCGGCGGGGGCGGGACTACCCCCTCGCGGTGGTGCAGGCGGCGCTCGAAGCCGGGGCCGACCTCATCGACCTCGGCGACTCCAACGGCGCCGCCCTGCCCAGCGAGGTGAAAAAGAGCACGCGCACGGTGGTCGAGCTGGCGGGTGAGGTGCCGGTGGGCTTCCACGGCCACAACGACTCCGGCCTCGCGGTGGCGAACGCGATCAGCGCGATCGAGGCCGGGGCCCGCCACGTCCAGGGCTCGGTGGGGGGCTACGGCGCCCGCTGCGGGATCACCGACTTCGCCACCCTGCTTCCGATCCTGAAGCTTCGCATGGGGCTCGACGTGGTCTCGGACGAGGCGCTTAGAAAGCTCACCCCGATCACCCGGAAGATCGTGAACAAGATCGGGGTCGGCGACCTCGACTACCACCCCTTCGTCGGCTACAAAGTCTTCGCCCACCGCACCCACGCCCACATCGCCGCGGTGCTCAGCGACCCCGAGTCCTACGAGCCGATTCCCCCGGAGGCGGTGGGCAACGAGCGCAGGCTCCTGCTCCCCGGCATCGCCCAGGCGAGCTACCTGGAAGCCCTCGCCGGGCGGCTCGGGGTAGACCTCACCGAGGACACCGCCGCCAACCGCCGCATCAAGGAAGAGCTCCTCAGGCTCGAGAGGGAGGGCTACACCTACGAGGACGCCGAGGCCAGCTTTGAGCTCGTGCTGGGCAAGCTCACCGGACGTTTTCGTCCCTGGATCGAGGTGGAAAGGCTTAGGCTCTTCGAGGTCATCCGGGGCAAGCTCCAGCCGGTGGTGGAGGCCTCCCTCCGAGTCAAGCTCGGAGGCCGCACCGAGTACGTCGCCGCCGAGGGCGAGGGGCCGGTGCGCACGCTCTTCATGGTGCTGAAGGACGCCCTACTCGAGGAGGGGGCGGGGCTCGGCGAGCTCGCCGGGTACGTGCGGGCGCTCTCGCTCAAGTCGGTGCGGGTCCGCACCTTCTACCCCCGGGGCACCCGCGAGCTCAAGGCCCGGGTGACGATCACCCTCGCGGACGGGGAGCGGAGCTTCACCACCATCGGGATCTCCGGGGACCTGATCCAGGCGGTCTGGCAGGCGCTCTTGGATGGGATGGAGTACGGCCTCTACACCGAGGCCGAGCGGCGGAACATCGTGTTGAGCTAGGAAAGGAGGCGCCATGGAGGTCAAGAAGATCGGTGTCGTGGGGGCCGGCCAGATGGGCTCCGGCATCGCCCAGGTGGCCGCCCAGGCGGGCTATGAGGTGGTGCTCAGGGACGTTGAGGAGCGGTTTTTGGAGCGGGGACTCGCGGCCATTCGCCGCTCCCTCGGGAAGTTTTTGGAAAAGGGCAAGATCACCCAGGAGGAACATGACGCCGCCCTCGGCCGGATCAAGACGACGCTCTCCCTCAAGGACTTCGCCGACTGCGACCTGGTGGTCGAGGCGGTGGTCGAGGACGAGGGGGTGAAGGCCGAGGTCTTCCGGGAGCTCGACCAGGTGGTGAAGCCCGAGGGGATCCTGGCCTCGAACACCTCCTCGATCCCCATCACCAAGCTCGCCTCCTACACGAGCCGGCCCGAGAAGTTCATCGGGATGCACTTCATGAACCCGGTGCCGCTCATGGTGCTGGTCGAGGTGATCCGCGGGCACCGCACCTCGGACGAGACCACCGAGACCGTCGTCGCCGTCGCCCGCAAGATGAAGAAGACCCCGGTGGAGGTCAACGACTACCCCGGTTTCGTCTCCAACCGGGTGTTGATTCCGATGCTGAACGAGGCGATCCAGGCGGTGCACGAGGGGGTGGCGACGCCGGAGGCGGTGGACGCGGTGATGAAGCTCGGGATGAACCACCCCATGGGGCCCTTGGAGCTCGCCGACTTCATCGGCCTCGACACCGTGCTCGCGATTATGGAGGTCCTCTACGAGGGCTTTTCCGACTCCAAGTACCGGCCCTCGCCCCTGCTTAAGAAGATGGTGCAGGCCGGCCTCCTCGGGCGGAAGACCGGCCAGGGCTTTTACAAGTACGACGAGAAGGGCCGGCGGATCTAAGCGAGCCCCGCGCGGGCGAGCACTTCCCGGACCTCGGCCTGGGATAGGCCCAGCTTCTGGGCGAGCTCCGCGAGGTAGCGGCTTTCCTCCGGGGTGTCCACCCGGATCGCGAGCACGCTGGCGGCGAAGATCTCCTTCGCGAGGGCGGGGTCCCTTCGCGCCGCCTCGACGAGCGGGGCGGGGTCTTGGGCCTCGGCCATCGCCTGGTAGACGAAGGCCCGCACCTCGTGGGAGGCGTCCACCTCCTCGAGCTTGCCGGTGATCCGCTCGTACTCCTCTCGGCCGAGCTTGCCGTCGGCCTTGGCGGCGAGGATCATGGCGAGCAGGAGGGTCTTGGCCCGCTCCTCGGGGTCGGTGGCCGGGGCCGCGGGGGCGCCGCCGGCGAGCCGGGTGATGAGCTCCAAGGGGTTCGGGCCGCTTTTTTGAGCGCCGCCCCCGAGGAGGCCGCCGAGCGCCCCAATGACTCCGCCCGACCCGCCGAGCAGGCCACCTTAGAGGTCATCCAAGCCGAGCTTCTTGGCCGCGCCCTCGAGCACCTCCGGCCGCGCGAGACCGGAGGCGAGGAGGGCGCCGAGGAGATCCTGGAATCCCTTCGCCATACGATCAGTCTAACCGGGACGCTTTTATTGCCCCGTGGTTTTTGCTAAGGTCAGGGGGTTGTGGACCGCGTGGTGCACGTGATCGGCGGCGGGCTCGCCGGCAGCGAGGCCGCTCTCGCGGCGGCCCGCGAGGGGGTTATGGTCCGGCTCCATGAGATGCGCCCCCGGAAGATGACCCCGGCGCACCGGACCGGAAAGCTCGCGGAACTCGTTTGCTCCACCTCGCTCGGGGCTGAGGGGGAGACCAGCGCGAAGGGGCTCCTCCAGGCCGAGATGCGCGAGGCAAAGAGCGTGGTGATGGCGGCCGCCGACGCCGCCCGGGTGCCCGCGGGCGGGGCGCTCGCGGTGGACCGGGAGGAGTTCTCCGAGCGGATCACCAAGGCGGTAGAGGAGCACCCCTTGATCGAGGTGGTGCGCGAGGAGGTCACCGAGATCCCGGAAAAGGGCCCGGTGGTCCTCGCCACCGGCCCCCTGACCTCGGATCCCCTGACCGAAGCCTTGAAGCGGCGCTTTGGCGACCACTTCCTCGCCTTTTACGACGCTGCCGCCCCGGTGGTGCTCTTCGAGTCGATCGACATGGAGAAGTGCTTCTTCGCCGGGCGCTACGATCAGAGCCCCGACTACATCAACTGCCCGATGACCGAGGAGGAGTACCGCCGCTTCTACGAGATCCTGACCCGGGCCCGGCGCCACACCCCCCACGAGTGGGAGAAGCTCGAGTTCTTCGAGGGCTGCATCCCGATCGAGGAGCTCGGCCGCCGGGGCTACCAGACCCCGCTCTTTGGGCCTTTAAAGCCGGTCGGGATCTTCGACCCCCGCACGAAGGAGCGGCCCTTCGCGGTGGTGCAGCTCCGCCGCGAGGACAAGGCGGGGCGGATGTGGAGCCTGGTGGGGTTTCAGACCGGGCTCAAGTGGGGGGACCAGAAGGAGCTCGTGCGTTCGATTCCGGGCCTCGAGAAAGCCGAGATCGTCCGCTACGGGGTGATGCACCGGAACACCTACCTAAACGCCCCCCGCCTGCTCCGGGCCACCCTTCAGTTCAAGGAGGAGCCCCGGCTCTTCGCCGCCGGGGTGCTCGCCGGGGTCGAGGGCTACCTCGAGTCCGCCGCCACCGGCTGGCTCGCGGGCAAGAACGCGGCCCGCCTCGCCCAAGGCGGAGAGGTGGTGGTGCCGCCCGAGGCCAGCATGCTGGGCGGGTTGGTGCGCTTTTTGGCCGAGGCCAACCCCGAGAATTTCCAGCCGATGAACGCGAACTGGGGTCTGGTCCCGGCCTGGCCCGAAAAGATTCCCAAAAAGGAGCGGCGCCGGCGGATGTTCGCCCGCGGGCTCTCCGCCTTCCGGGAATGGCTTCGCACCGAGGGGTTTGCTCTCACCGCTGCCTAACCGCCCGCCGGTAGCCTTCCCTTGATGCCGGCGATGCACGGGACCACCATCCTGGCGGTGCGCAGGGACGGGGTGACCGCCCTCGCGGGGGACGGCCAGGTGACCCTGGGCCAGACGGTGATGAAGCGGGGCGCGGTCAAGGTGCGCCGGCTCGAGGGCGGCGTCCTCGCCGGCTTCGCCGGGAGCGTCGCTGACGCCTTCACCCTCTTCGAAAAGTTCGAGGAGCAGCTCAAGGCGGCCCGCGGCAACCTCCAGCGGGCGGCGGTGGAGACGGTCAAGCTCTGGCGCACCGACAAGATCCTCCGCCAGCTCGAGGCGATGATGGTGGTCGCCGACCGCGAGCAACTGCTCTTGCTCTCGGGTACCGGCGAGGTCCTGGCCCCCGACGAGCCGGTGCTCGGGGTGGGGAGCGGGGCGCCCTACGCGCTCGCCGCGGCCAAGGCGCTTTTGCGCGAGACCGCGCTCCCGGCCCCCGAGATCGCCGAGAAGGCCCTTCGCATCGCGGCCGAGATCGACCTATATTCTGGGGGCGAGATCACCGTGCTCACCGTGGGAGAAGCCCGATGACCGAGTTGACGCCGCGCGAGATCGTTGCCGAGCTCGACAAGTACGTGGTCGGCCAGGACGAGGCCAAACGGGCGGTGGCGGTAGCGCTCAGGAACCGCTACCGGCGCAAGAAGCTGCCCCCCGAGCTCGCCCGCGAGGTCATGCCCAAGAACATCCTGATGATGGGCCCCACCGGGGTGGGGAAGACCGAGATCGCGAGGCGGCTTGCGCGCCTCGCCCGGGCGCCCTTCTTGAAGGTGGAGGCCACCAAGTTCACCGAGGTGGGCTACGTCGGCCGCGATGTGGACTCGATCGTCCGCGACCTGGCGGAGGTCGCCTACCAGCTGGTGATGCGGGAGAAGACCGAGGCGGTGGCCGAGGAGGCGACCCGCCGGGCCAACGAGGAGCTCGCCGGGTTGCTCGGGGTGGGGGTCTCGGAGGTGGCCTCCGGGCGGGTTGACGACCGGCTGGTTGAGATCGAGGTGCCCGAGGAGCCCAAGCTCCCCTTCATGGGCATGCTCGGCGGGGAGCAGATGATGCAGGGCCTCTCCGAGATGCTCACCGGCCTCCTGCCCCGCCGCCGGGTGCGCCGGCGGATGCGGGTCAGGGAGGCGCGGGAGGCGCTCAAGAACCAGGTCGCCGAGACCCTGGTGGACAAGGAGGAGGTGAGCCAGGAGGCGGCCCGGCGGGCCCAGGAAGACGGCATCGTCTTCATCGACGAGATCGACAAGATCGCCTCCAAGGACGGGGTGCGCGGCCCCGACGTCTCCGGCGAGGGGGTGCAGCGGGACCTCCTCCCGATCGTCGAGGGGACCGTGGTGAACACCCGGCTCGGCCCCATCTCCACCGAGCACGTGCTCTTCATCGGGGCCGGGGCCTTCCACGTGGCCAAGCCCACTGATCTCATCCCCGAACTCCAGGGGCGGTTTCCCATCCGGGTCGAGCTCAAGCCCCTTACCGCCGAGGACTTCGAGCGGATCCTGACCCAGACCGAGTCCTCGCTGATCCGCCAGTACACCGCCTTGCTCGCCGCCGACGGCACCGAGGTCGAGTTCACCCCGGAGGCGATCCGGGCGGTGGCCCGGTTCGCCCACCGGGCCAACCAGGAGCTCGAGGACATCGGGGCGCGCAGGCTTCACACCGTGCTCGAGCGGGTGCTCGAGGAGATCAGCTTTGAGACCGGTCTCGGGCGGGTCACCATCACCGAGGCCTACGTCGCGGAGCGGCTGCTCCCGGTTTTCGAGCGGGAGGACCTCTCCCGGTACATTCTCTAGGAGGCACGCATGCGGAACCGAATCGTCCCCCTACTCCTCGCCCTCCTCCTGGGCGCCGGGCTGGCCCAGCAAGAGGCCAAGGACCTCACCCCCGAGGCCTGGATGCTGCTCGGCAACAAGTACTACGCCGAAGGCGCCTACGACGCCTCCTTCATCGCCTACAAGCAGGCGGTGAAGAAGGATCCGAACAACCCCCGGGCGCTTTACGGGCTCGGCCGGGTGCAGCTCAAGCTCGGACTTTTGAACCCCGCGGTGGAGAACCTGAAGCGGGCGATCGCCCTCGACGCCAGGTTCCTGCCCGCCTACCTGGCGCTGGCGAAGGCCTACCTCGAGCTCGCCGGCGAGAGCGAGGACCCCGCCCTCAAAAAGCTCCAGCTCGCCAAGGCCAAGAGCGTCCTCGCCGACGCCAAGCGGATCGCCCCCGAGGACGCGGCGGTCTACAACCTCGAGGGGGTGATCGAGGAGGCCCTCGGCAACCACGAGCAGGCGATCGCGGCCTTCAAGAAGGCGGCCGAGCTCGACCCCCAGAACGCCCAGATCCGCTACAACCTCGCCCTCGCCTACCTCGCCCAGGGCAAGCTCGAGGAGGCGGTGGCGGCGCTCGAGGAGGCGGTCCGGGCGGCTCCCGAGGAGCCCTACTACCGCGCGCGGCTCGGGGCCTTGCTCGCGGTCAAGGGCGAGCTCGACCGGGCGGAAGAGGTGCTCACCGAGGCGGTGCGCCTCGATCCCGAAAACAGCCTGGCCTGGGACTACCTGGGGCAGGTGCGGCTCAAGAAGGGCGACTTCGCCGGGGCCATCGCCGCCTTGAAGAAGGCGGTGGAGCTCGCCCCGCTCGCCTACCCCGAGGCCTACTTCTACCTGGGCCAGGCCCACCTCGAGCTCGGCCAGGCCAAGGAAGCCCGCTTCTTCTTCACCAAGGCGGTGGTCCTCGCCTCCAAGAACGCCGACTACCGCTACTGGCTCGGGGTGGCCAACGAGAAGCTCGGGGACCTCGAGGGCGCCCGGGCGCAGTACCGGGAGGCGCTCAAGCTCGACCCCGAACACCAAAAGGCCAAGGAAGCGCTCGCGCGGCTGGAAAAATAAGGGGGATGCGGCTCCGCGTCGAGGCCTGGGAGCCCGACTACGGCGTCCACGAGGGGCCGGAGGAGGCGACGGCGGTCCCCGCCGAGCCGGCCGAGCCCGGCCCCTGGGCGCCCCGCGCTGGGGCCCAGCCCCACCCCGGTCCCTGGATCTTCGTCGACGGGGTGGAGCGGGTGGACGCCTTCGTCTGGGTGGAGGACCGCTTCCCCGGCGTGCTCTTCAGCTACGCGGTGGGGGCGGTGGTGCGGGGCGAGGAAGGAATCCGCCTGGCCGAGCCGGCCTTGGTGCAGAGGGTCTTCGTCTCGCCGGCGGCGTTTCCCCTAGAGCTCCCCGGGGGCCCGGCCTACCGGCCGCTCGAGGTCCCCGCCGCCTCCCGGGAGGAGCTGCTCGCGGCTGCCCGGGAGCTCAGGCGCAAGGCGGAGTGGGCCCTCGGCCAGCGCCTCGCCGAGGTCCACCCGGACGCCCTCCTCTTCCACGACGGGCCGCTTTTCTTCCCCAAGGAAACCGCCTTTGGCCCGCCCCGGCTCGGCTACGTCAAGAGCTTTTTCCGCCGCTACCTGGACGGGGAGCGGGCGGGGATCCTCGCCGAGCTCGGCCCCGGCGAGCGCACCCCGGTCTTCCGGGTCCCGGCCGCCGCCCGCCGCACCCCGAGGGACTTTTTCAGCTGGTACCAGCGCCTTCCCCTGGAACCCTCCCCGCCGTATGCGCAAAGCGCCGGACTGGTGCGGGTCGAGACCGACGCCGGGGAGCTCGAGGAGGCCCGAACCCTCGCGGCCCACGCGCTCTTCGTGCTCACCCGGCTCGCCTCCTCGCCCTACCGCGACCCCCGGGCGCCGGCGAACCTTCTGCCGGTGGGGGGGCTCGAGCGCGAGCTTAGGCGCCGGCTCGGGAGCCGGGACCTCCTCCGCCGGCGCCTCTTTCGCCTCTTCGCCGGTTAGGATAGTTCCGCGATGGAACCGGTGGGCGTGGTCCTCGGCCGGCGGGAATCGACCCCGCTCGAGTTCTGGGTGGGCGTCGAGGAGGGCGGGCTGCTCCGCCTGGATGACCTGGTCTTTGCCGAAAGCGGCGGCGTCCGCTACTACGGCATGGTGGACCGGGTGATGAAGCTGCACGAGGGCAGCCAGTTCGACTCGGACGCTTTCCTCGTGCGGGAGAACGTCCTCCCGGTGAACACCGCCTACGTCGCCCACGTCACCGTCACCCGGCTCGAGCCCGAGGACTATCTCCCCCCCGAGCCCGGCGCCCCCGTCTACCTGGCCCGGGGCGAGCGGTTGCTCGAGGCGCTTTACTACGAGCGGATGCGGGAGCGGCTCCCGGTGGGGCTCCTCAGGAACGGTGAGCCGGCCTACGTGAACCTCGAGTTCCTGGACGGCCGCCGGGGCGGCCACGTGAACATCTCGGGGATCTCGGGGGTGGCGGCGAAGACGAGCTACGCGCTCTTCTTGCTCTTTTCCCTCTACCGAAGCGGGGTCTTGAAGGACGCCGCCAGCGCCCGCACGCTGATCTTCAACGTCAAGGGCCAGGACCTCTTCTACCTCGACCGCCCGAACGCCCTGCTTAAAGACGAGGACCGGGAGGCCTACCGCGCCCTCGGCCTGCCCGCCGAGCCCTTCGACAGCGTGGGGCTTTTTGCCCCGCCCCGCTTCGCCCCCGGGGAGGGGGAGCTCATTCCCGAGACCAGCGGGCGCCACGAGGGGGTGATCCCCTACCACTGGGACCTGGTCCAGTTCGCCCGGGAGGGGCTACTTCCCTACCTCTTCGCCGACCGGGGGGCGATGACCAACCTCGGCTTTTTGATCGACCACGTCACCCTGCGCCTCGCCCAGCTCGCCCGCGACCAGGAGGGGCCAGCCCTCTTGGTGGACGACTGGGAGGGGGCCGAGGCCGCGCCGGTCACCTTCGACGCGCTCGGCAAGGTGGCGCTTTCCACCTTCGACGACCTGGTCCTCTACCTCGAGGCCAAGCTCCTCGGCAACGAGGCCGAGGGCGAGGAGGCGAAGGGCGACCCCCGCTGGATCGCCCGCCAGCACACCGGGACGCTGCAGGCCTTCATCCGCCGGCTCCGGGCGGCGGCGAAGCACGTGCGCCGGCTGATCCGGGGCGACCGGCCGGGCCGGCCCCCGGACCCCTTGAAGAGCGACCGCCAGCTCAACGTGGTGGACATCCACCGGCTCGCGCCCCAGGCGCAGATGTTCGTGGTCGGCTCGCTCCTCAAGGAGGTCTTCACCGCCAAGGAGGAAAACCGCTACCGGGGCAAGGTCTTCGTGGTGCTGGATGAGCTCAACAAGTATGCCCCCCGGGATGGGGAGAGCCCGATCAAGGACATCCTCCTCGACATCGCCGAGCGCGGCCGTTCCCTCGGGGTGATCCTGATCGGGGCGCAGCAGACCGCGAGCGAGGTCGAGCGGCGGGTGGTGGCGAACGCCGCCATCCGGGTGGTGGGCCGGCTCGACGCCGCCGAGGCCGAGCGGCCCGAGTACCGCTACCTGCCCGGGGCCTTCCGGGAGCGGGCGCTGATCCTGCCCCAGGGGGCGGTGATCTTGCAGCAGCCCGAGGTGCCGGTGCCCCAACTCGTCACCTTCCCCTTCCCCGCCTGGGCCACCAAGCAAAGCGAGGTGGCGGAGGACGTCTCCGCCAAGACCCTACGGGACGAGCTCGACCTATGAGGATCCTGCACACCGCCGACTGGCACCTGGGCAAGACCCTGAAGGGGGTGGACCGCACCCCGGAGATCGCCGCCGCCTTGGAGGAGGTCCTCAAGATCGTCGAGGAGGAGCGGGTTGAGCTCCTCGTCGCCGCCGGCGACCTCTTCGACCGGCCCCAGGTCCCGGCCGAGGCGGAGGCGGTCTTCTTCGACTTCTTGATGCGCCTGAAGGAGCTCGGCGTCCCCCTCCTCGGGGTCGCCGGCAACCACGACCCCCGGGCGCGGATCGCCGCCTGGCGGGGGGTGCTCGGGCTCTTCGGCGCCGAGATCGAGGCCGAGCTCCGCTTCTTCGAGGAGGGCGGGGTGCGCGAGCGGGGCGCCCTCCGGGCCGCGCTCCTTCCCTTTCTCTCCGAGCGCCGGCTGGTGAAGGCCGCCGAGCTCATGGAGAAGGACGTCGGGGAGCAGCAGCTCGCCTACGCCGAGCGGATGCGGAAGGTGCTCGAAAACCTCGCCCGGGGCTTTTCCCCAAGGACGGCGAACCTTCTGGTCGGCCACCTCACCCTGGAGGGGGCGAACCTGAAGCTCGGCGGGGGCGAGTTCACCTTCTACGTGGGGAATAGCTACGCGGTGCCGGCGGAGGCGCTGCCCACCGGGGCGGGGTACGTGGCGCTCGGGCACATCCACCGGCAGCAGCGGGTCTCGGACGCGCCCCTCGCGTACTACGCGGGCTCCTTGATCCAGCTTGACTTCGGCGAGGGGGAGGACGCGCCCCGGGGGGCGATCCTCCTCGAGCTCGAGCCGGGAAGGCCCGCGCGGGTTTTGGAAGAGATCCAGGCGCGCTGGGGCAAGCCGCTCAAGACCTTCCGCTTCTCCCTCGAGGAGCTCGAGCGGAGGGCGCTTGAGCTCGAGCGCTTTCCCGGCTACGCGAAGCTCGCCCTAAAGGGGCGGCCGGATCCGGTCCTCAGGGAGCGGCTCCTTTCCGAAAACCCCCACCTGCTCGAGGTGGTCTTCGAGGTCGAGGACGCGCGGGAGGGGAGCGGGTCTGCTGAGGCCGAGGTGCTCGGGGTCGAGGAGGCTTACCGCCGCTACCACGAGGAGACCTACGGCGAGGCGCCGGAGGAGGCGCTTATCAGGGCCTTCCGCCGGGCCCGGGAGGAGGCGGAGGATGCGGCCGCTTCGGCTTGAGCTCGAGGGCTTCGGGCCCTACCGCACCCGCCAGGCGGTGGATTTCTCCGACGTCGAGCTCTTCGTCCTCACCGGTCCCACCGGGGCGGGCAAGACCACGATCCTGGACGCGATCGCCTTTGCCCTCTACGCCAAGACCCCGAGGGGCTTCAAGAAGTACGGCGAGCTCGTCCACCCCGGCGCCGAGGTGGCCCGGGTGCAGCTCGTCTTCCAGGCCGGGGACGGGGTCTATAGGGTCACCCGGGCGGTGGGGAGAAAGAGCGAGCATCGGCTTGAGCGGGAGGAAGGCGGGCGGTTCCGGGCGCTTCCCGACACCGAGAAGGTCAAGGCGCTGAACGAGCGGCTCGAGCGCGTGCTCGGGCTTTCCTTCGACGCCTTTACCCGGGCGATCCTCCTGCCCCAGGGGGAGTTCGACCGCTTCTTGAAAGGCGAGCCTAAAGAGCGGCGGGCGCTCCTCGCCTCGCTTTTTGGCCTCGAGACCCTCGCCGCCATGCGCGAGCGGGCGAGTCTCCACCGCGAGGGGGTGGCGAGGAGGCTCGAGCGCATCGAGGGCGAGCTCGCCGGGCTCGCGGAGGGGGAGCCCCTGGACGCGCTCCGCGAGGCCCTGGAATCGAAGCGGGCCGAGCTCAAGCGAAGGGAGGGCGAGCTCGCTAAGGCGGAGAAGGCGCTCGCCCGGCTTCAAAACCTCGCCGAGCGGTTCCAGGAGCTCGCCGAGGCCCGGCGGGCGCTCGCCGCGCTCCGCGCCCGCGAGGAGGAGATGGCCGGGCTCGAAAAGCGGCTTTCCCGGGCGGAGGCGGCGGCCCGGCTGATCCCCGAGCTCGCAAGGCTCGAGGAAGAGGCAAGGCGCATCGAGAAGATCCGGGCAGAGAAGGGCGCCCTCGAAGGGCGGCTCGAAAAACTCCGCGAAAGGCTCCGCGAGGTCGCAAAAAAGGCGGACCCCGAGCGGCTCGCCGGCCTGCTGGAGGAGGAGGCGCGGCTCAAGGGCCTCCTCGAAAAGCGTCGCTGGCTCTCCCGGCTGGGCCGGCCCGAGGGTGAGGGAGAGGTGCTTCCCTTCGACGCTCTCGCGGTGCAGGAGCTCCTCGAGATGCGAAGGAGCCATGCCGAGCTCGCGCGGGAACGGCGGCGCGCCGAGCGGTTGCGGGGGGAGCTCGAGGAGGCGAAGCGGGCGGCCGAGGCGCTCGAAAAGCGGATGGCCGAGCTCGTCGAGCGAGGGGCGAAGCTTGGGGAGGAGCTGAAGGCGGCCGAGGCCAGGCTCAAGGACGCCGAGCTCAAGGCAGGGCTCGCCGCCTACCACGAGCACCTGAGGCCCGGCGAGCCCTGCCCCCTGTGCGGCCAGGTCGTCCAGGTGCCGCCGCCCAGGCCCGAGGGGCCGGGCGCGCTCGGCCCCCTTCGCGCCCGGGTCGAGGAGCTCAAAGCGCGGGTGGAGGCGCTTCGCGACGAGTACCGCGCCCTGCGCTCGGAGAAGCGGGCCAAAGAGATGCACGCGGAAAAGCTCGCCCGCGAGCTTTCGGAGCTGGAAAAGGCGCTCGGGGAGCGCAAGGCCGGGCTCCCCTCCGCCTTCGAGGTCGAGGCCAGGCTCGCCGCCATGGCCCGGGGGCTCGTTCGGGAGCTCGGGGAGGAGGATCCCGAGGCACGGCTTTCCCGGATCCGGGCTGAACAGGCCGACTTGAAGGCCGCGGTTTCCCAGAAGGAGGCGCTGGAAAAGGAGCAGGGCGAGCTCGAGCGTGCGCTCGCCGGGCTTTCCGAGCGGCTTTTTGAGGCCGAGCGGGCCCGGGAGGCGCTGCAGGGCCTCTTCGAGGCGCGGCTCGCCGAGGCCGGGTTCGAGGACGCCGCCGAGCTCAAGGCGAGCGCCCTGCCGGAGGCGGAGCGGACCGAGCTATTGAAGGAGCTCGAGCGCTACCAAAAGGCGCGGGAGGCCCTTTCCGCCAAGGTGCGGGCGCTCGAGGACGCGCTCAAAGGCGAAGAGGCCCCAAGCCCCGCCGCGCTCAAGGAGGCGAGGGAGCGAACCGAGGGCCTCAAGTCCCAGGTCCTGCGCCTGAGCGGCGAGGTGGGAGAGCTCGGCGAGCGGCTCCGGCGCCTCGAGGCCGAGGAAAAGCGGCGGAAGGCGCTCGAGAAGGAGCGGGCCGAGCTCACCCAGGAGCTCCGGGTCTGGGAGAAACTGGTCACGGACCTGCGCTCGGACCGCTTCCCCGAGTACCTGATCCACCACTACCAGCGCGGCCTGGTGGAGCGGGCCTCCGCGATCCTCGCCGAGCTCTACCAAAACCGCTACCGCCTGCTCGCCGAGGGCGGCGACTACTTCGTCGAGGATACCTGGACGAAGAGCGTCCGCCCGGTGCGCACGCTTTCTGGGGGCGAGTCCTTCCTGGCCTCCCTGGCGCTCGCCCTCGCGCTCTCCGAGCGGCTTTCCGACGGCAAGCTGGGGGCGCTCTTCCTCGACGAGGGGTTCGGCACGCTCGACCGGGAAACCCTGGAGTTCGCCGCGGGTGTGCTCGAGACCCTGCCCACCCGCGGCCGGCTCGTGGGCATCGTCACCCACGTGGCGGAGCTCGCGGAGCGGATCCCGGAGCGGCTGGTGGTGGAGAAGTCGCCCACCGGGAGCCGGATCTACTGGGCCACCTAGGCGGATTTAACCGGCTTTGAACCGAGCGGGTTCCGGGGTAAAAAGTATGAAACGGCACATTTGGTGGATCGGACTGCTGGCTCTGCTCGGCTTGCTCGCGGCCTGCGCGCCCCGGGTGCAGGAGGTGGTCGAGGAGGTCGCCCTTCCCGATGTCAACACCTTCGGCCCCACCTTCTACTGCGGCTACCGCAAGGGCGCCCCGCTTCCCCACCAGGTCTTCGCCCCCAAAGGCGAGGTGACCCTCACCCTGATCGGGGGCGAGTCGGCGGCGATCGGGGTGGAGGCGGGCTACTACACGGAGCAAAACCCCACCCGCCAGACCCTGGTGGTCCACTACTCCGGCTCGCTGGATGGCTGCCTCTTCCCGCCGCTTTCCGCGAGTTTCAAGCCCGAGGGTCCCTTCGGCCTCGTCCACGTCTTCGGCGGGGACCGGGAGCGCATCTACTCCCTCGACGCCTTGAACGAAGCGCCCCGAGGGATGCGCGCCTTCGAAGCGCTCACCCCCCCGGCGAGAAGGTGGGCGTCTTGGTCTTCATCGAGGAGTGGGTGGACGCCGACTACAACGACGCGGTGCTGCTCCTAAAGGGCGCGGAACCCCTCCGCTAAGCGCTGAACCGCCTCGCGTACGCGCATTCCCGGCCCGTGCCCGAGCGCTCGGGCCGGGGCGTTTACCCGGCTTAGGACGCCGCTTTCCCAGGTGTTTTTGGCCTCGCCGATCCGGGCCGAGGTGTGGGATACGGCGGCGGCGGCGATGCCGGCATCCTCGAGCACCTTTAGCCCCGCTACCCCGGCCTCGTCCTTGCCGATCCCAGCGTCGTTGAAGACGACGAGGAGGGGGCGGTAGGCGAGGGCGTAGCGGGCCGCCGAGAGCCCGCCGTGGGAGCCGGTGATCACGATCGCACCGGTTTGCTCCTCGCCGCCCTCGGTCACCGAGTCGAGGAGATAAATCGGCAGGCCGGCGTGCTGGATTAGGGTTTTGGCCACGAGATCACTTTAAGGGCGAAGGCATGATGTAGGTGATGTATACTCAAGGCGTGGTCCGCAAGCAACTCTACTTGCGCGAGGATCAGGACGCGCTTTTGAAGCAAAGGGCCCGCGAGCTCGGCGTTAGCGAGGCCGAGGTCGTGCGCCGGGCGTTGGATCGCTTCCTGGCTTCTCCGGAGGAAGACCAAAGGGCGCCCGAGGAAGCGGTGCTTCGGTTTCTGGATTTGGCGGAGGAGGTGCAAAAGCACCACCGCTTCCCCGAGGGCTGGCACTTTCGCCGCGAGGAGGTCTACCAAGAGAGGGGTCGCGTCAAGCCTTGATCCGCTACCTGATCGACACCAACCTGCTGCTTTATCCCCTTGACCGTCGGCACCCCTATAAGCGTGAGAAAGCGGGCGCACTGCTTCGCATCCTGGCCCGCAAGGGGAACGCGGCGCTCTCGATCCAAGTGCTAGGTGAGTTCGCCAGCGTGGTCTTGCGGAAGCTTGATCCTCCGCTTCCCGCGGAAAAAGTACGGCAGCAGGTAGAGCTTTTGGCCGAGGCGTTTCCGGTGCTCGCGCTCTTTTACCCGGTGGTGCTCGAGGCCCTTCGCGGGGTCGAGCGCTACCGGCTTTCTTACTTTGACGCCCAGCTATGGGCGCTCGCCCGGTTGCGGGGGATTCCTGTCATCCTCTCCGAGGATTTTTCGCCCGGCTCCGAGATCGAGGGCGTCCGCTTTGTCGATCCACTGGAACCCGACTTCGATCTCGATCGGCTTTGAGGGCGCGCTTCGCCGGTAAACTCTACCCGTGGCCCGCTCGGTGCGGAAAAACGCCGCCCTCATGATGGCGGGGACGCTTTTTAGCCGCGCCTTTGGCCTTTTGCGGCAGGCGGTCTTCAACAACCTATACCCCGACCTTGCCAAGGACGCCTTCAACGTCGCCTTCCGGGTACCCAACCTCTTCCGCGAGATCCTCGCCGAGGGAGCGGTGACGAACGCTTTGATCCCGGTGCTCAAGGGACTCGAGGGCGAGCCGCGGGAAGCCTTCGTGCGCCGGTTCTTTGCCTTTTTGCTGGCGGCGAACTTGGCCGTGCTCGGGCTCATCGAGCTCTTTGCGCCCTTTTTCGCCGATCTCTTGGTGGCCGAGGGATCCCGGCTCGACCTCGGCCTCGTGACGGGGCTCATCCGGTTGGTGGCGCCGTTTTTGCTCGCGATCAGCGTCTCGGCGCTCTTTTCCGCGCTGCTTCAGGCCGAAGAGCGCTTCTTCGCCCCCGCCTTCGCTCCGGTGGCCTTCAACCTCGCCGCCGTCAGCTTGATGCTCGCCCTTCCTAAGGCCGCGACCTGGATCGCCGTCGCCTACGTCGCGGGCGGGTTTGCCCAGGCGCTGGTGCAGCTTTTCTTCTTGCGGGGGATCGGGCTCGAGCTCGAGCTCAGCCCCGAGGTCCGCCGCGCCGGCGCCCTCATGCTCCCCTTCCTCTTCACCACCTCGACCCGGCAGGTGGTGAACGTCGTCCTCACCGCTTTGCTCACCGCCTACCCCACGGCGGCGGTGACCGGTTTCTACAATGCCGAGATGGTCTACCTGATGCTGCTCGGTCTGCTTTCGGTGAGCCCGGCGATGGCGGTCTTCCCCCGGCTCGCCGAGCACGCCGCGCGGGGGGAGGCGGGGACCTTCCGGGAGCTTCTCTCCCGGGCGATCTACCAGGTGGGGTTGCTCCTGGCGCTGGCCTCGGCGCTCGCCTGGGCGCTCGCCCCCTGGATCGTGGCGGTGCTTTTCGCCTGGACGCCGGCTTTTACCGAAGCGAACTTCCGCTTTTCCACCGAAGCGCTCCTCGCGCTTGCGCTCGCCGTTTTCCCCTGGGGTGTTTACGCCCTTTTGCTCCGGGCCTACTACGCCCGGGAGCGGATTTTGGAAGCGGTGCGGGTGAGCGTGGCGCTCTTTCTCTTGAACGCCCTTGGCTACTACCTCCTCGCGCCCTACGGCATGTTCCGGCTCAACCTCGCCACCGTGCTCGCGGGCTGGCTCGGGGTGCTGCTGCTCGCCTTCGGGCTGGGTCGCGGCGCCTGGCTCGACCTCGGTGCGCTTTTCCGGCGCTTTTTGCCGGTGTTCGCCGCCGCCCTCCTCGCCGCCGGCGCCGCCCGCCTCTTCGCCGGGATCGCGGGTCCGCCGGTGGGGGCGCTCGCGAGCGTGCCCCCGCTTCTTGCCGGGGGACTGGGCGGTCTGCTCGCTTACGCCTTCGTGCTGCGGGCGGCCCGGGCGCTTTAGGGCGCCACCCGGTGGCGGTCGCGGGGGAAGGCGCGGGCGTAGCGGACGTTGGGGAGGCCGAGGAGCTTTTGGGTGAAGCGCTCGGCGCCGATGGCGAATCCCCCGTGCGGCGGCATGCCGTAGCGGAAGACCTCGATGTAGTCCTTGAAGGCCTCCACGTTCATGCCCTTTTTCTCGAGCTGCTGGACGATGAGCTCAGGTTGGTGGATGCGCTGGCCGCCCGAGGTGATCTCAAGGCCCCTAAAGAGCAGGTCGTAGCCCCGGGTCAGGCCGCCCTCTTTCGGCATGGTGTAAAAGGGCCGGACCTCCTCGGGGTAGTCCACCACGAAAATGAAGTCGGTGCCGTATTTTTCCGAGAAGTATTCCCCGAGGGCGCGTTCGGCGGCGTCGTTCAGGTCGGCGCCCATGCCGACGCCGAGCTCTTTCACGATCTTCTTGGCCTCGGCGTAGGGGACGCGGGGGAAGGTCTTCGGCACTTTGGGCCACTCGGCGCCGAGGAGCTCGATCTCGCGGGCGGCGCTCGTTTTCGCCTCTTCCAGCATCGCCTGGATGAGCTCCTCCTCGAGCGCCATCACGTCCTCCTCGTCCTCGATGAAGCCCATTTCGACGTCGAGGGAGAGGTACTCGTTCAGGTGGCGGCTGGTCGCGTGCTCCTCGGCGCGCCAGACCGGGGCCACCTCGTAGACCCGCTCGTAGACCCCGACCATGATTTGCTTGTAGAGCTGGGGGCTTTGGGCAAGGTAGGCGGGCTCCCCGAAGTAGTCCACCTCGAAGAGGTTGGAGCCGCCCTCGGCACCGGCCTTGACGATCTTCGGGGTGAAGATCTCGGTGAAGCCCTGGGAGTCAAGGTACTTGCGGAAGCCCCGGACCAGCGCCGCCTGGATCTTGAGGGGGGCGCGGGCCTTCTCCCCGCGGAGGGTGACGTAGCGGTAGGTGAGCAGGGTCTCGGGGTTTGCCCGCCACTCCTCCTTCGGAATCTCGACCGGGGTGGGCTTTTCCGCCGGGGCAAGGAGCTCGAGGCCCTCGCTGTGGATCTCGAAGCCGCCCGGGGCCTTCTCGCTTTTCACCACCTTGCCCCGGGCCTTCACCACCGACTCGGGCAGCGGCAGCCGGACCCCGCCCGGGAGCACCACCTGGACCACGCTGCTCCGGTCGCGGATCAGGGCGAACTGGATCCCACCGAGGTCGCGCCGCCAGTGGAGCCAGCCCCAGACCTCGACCTCCTCGCACTCGTGCTTTGGGAGTTCGCTCACCAGTACGCGCATCGTTTCCCCCTCTTGGGCCCGAAAAAACCCCCGGTCCACGGGCGACCGGGGGGAAGCGGGACCTTCCCCCGTCAGGCGTTATTGTTGCGGGCCCAGCGCATCTTGCTGCAAGCTTATGCGCCCCGGGTCCGGGGTGTCAAGCTACTGGGCGCTTTCCAGGTCGGGGCGGAGCTTCTTGGCCTCGCGGAGGTAGACGTGGCGGATCGCGTCCTGGGGCTTTTCGGTGTTCCAGAGCGCGAGCACCCGGATAACCCGGGGCAGGCTCCCCGGCACCGGAACCTCGCGGGCCGAGAGCAGGGGGACGCGGTGCATCCCGAGCTGGCGGGCGGCCTCGGCGGGGAAGGCGGAGGAGAGGTCCTCGGTGACGGTGAAGATGATGGCGGCGAACTCCTCGAAGCTTTCGATGCCGTTTTGCGCCACGATCTCGCGGAGGAGCTCGCGGGTGGCGGAGTGGATCGCCTCGGGGGTGTCCTCGTCCACCGTGATGGCGCCGCGAATGCCCCGGACCATGGGGCGATTTTGACCCGCCGGCGGCGCGGGACGCAAGCTACTCGGCCTGCTCGGTGAAGAGGGGGACGCGGACCAGGGCGTAGCCGAGTGCGGCCGCCACCAGGGCAATGGGAAGGACGCGGTAGCCGGCGAGCTCGGCCGCGAGCGCCACCGCCGCGAGCGGCGTGCGGGCGCTCCCCGAGAGCCAGGCCACCGCCCCGGCGAGGGCCAGGGCGGCGGGGTCCAGGGGCCAGGGGAGGGCGCGGGCGAAGACCAGCCCCAGGAGGCCGCCCAAGATCAGGGTGGGGGTGAGCGGGGCGCCGTAGCCGCCAAAGCCCAGGAAGAGGGCGGCGAG
>WFXV01000051.1 GCA_015490435.1 Thermaceae bacterium | reverse complement strand
GAGCGGGGTGGGGCTGACCGTGGCCCGGGGATTGGTGGAGGCGATGGGCGGCCGGCTCTGGCTCGAGCACCCGGGCCCCGGCGCGGTGTTTTGCTTTTCCCTTCCCTTTGCAAAACCTTAACCGGGGTCTCCTAGCCTCCGGGCCATGCGGCTTTGGATCCTCGTTCCCTTGCTCGGGCTCTTGGCCCTTGGGTTTTGGCTTTTCCGCCCCGAGGACCCGCTCGCCGGTCTCGACGCCGAGGCGGCCCTGGAGCTTGCGAACCGCTGGGCGCGCGAGCGGCCGGCGGTGACCAGCTACCTCACCCCCCGCCACCTCGTCTTCCAGTTCCCGGACGGGAGCGAGCGAAGGGTCCCCCTTCCCGAGGACCGGATGGCGGTGGCCATCGCCCCCTACCTCCGGGCCACCCACCCCTGCCGGGTGCACTTCCCCTCGAGCTGCCGGGGCGAGCTCGCCGGGACCCGGCTCTTCGTCCGGGTTCGCGAGGAGGGGGGCGGGCTCTTCTTCGAGGGGTCCCTCCGGACGCTGGAAAACGGCTTCTTCGAGCTCTGGCTGCCGCGCAATAGGCGCTACCTGCTCGAGGTCGTCTACCAGGGCTTCCGGGGAACGATCCCGCTCGAGACCGGCGAGGACGCCGCCACCTGCCGCACCGATCTGAAGCTCTCGCGGTTTTAGCCTTTACCGAAACTTGACCGGCGGCCCCTAGACTGCCCCGGCATGAAGGAAGCGACCCTTTCCCGAAGGAACCTGCTCAAGCTCGGCGCCCTCGGCCTCGCCGGCGGGCTCGCCGGCTGCTCCCGGGCCGAGGCGCCGGTTCGCCCCCTGCCCGAGGTGCTCGAAAGCGAAGAGGGCGCGCTCGCCCTCACCCTGCCCCTGGCCGAGACCCGGGTAGAGCTCGCGGGTCGGCCCGCCCGGCTCTTCGCCTACGGCGGCCGGGTGCCGGGACCCAGGCTCGAGCTCAGGCCCAGGGACACCCTCCGGCTCCGGCTCGAAAACCGCCTTAGCGAGCCCACCAACCTCCACTTCCACGGGCTCCACGTGAGCCCGACGGGGAACTCCGACAACGTCTTCCTCGAGATCCCGCCGGGGGAGGCCTTCGACTACGAGGTGAAGATCCCCGAGGATCACCCCGCCGGCACCTTCTGGTACCACCCCCACCGCCACGGCCTGGTGGCCCGCCAGGTCTTCGCCGGCGCCGCCGGGCTTTTGGTGGTCCGCGGCGCGCTCGACGCGGTGCCCGAGGTGGCGGCGGCCCGGGAGGCCTTCCTCGTGCTCAAGGACTTCGCCCTCGCCGGCGAGCGGGTCCCCGCCCCCTCGCCGATGGAACGGGCGGCGGGACGGGAGGGGCCGATCCTCACCGCGAACGGCCGCGTTCGGGAACGGCTGGTGATCAAGCGGGGCGGGCTCTTGCGGCTCCGCCTATTGAACGCCAGCACCTCCCGGATCTTCCGGCTTCGCCTCGACGACCACCCGTTTTTCCTCATCGCCACCGACGGCGGCGGCCTCGCCGAGCCGGTGGAGCTCGACGAGCTCGTGCTCGCCCCCGGCGAGCGGGCCGAGGTGCTGATCCAGGGTTCCCGCGAGCCCGGGCGTTACCTCCTCCGGTCGCTCCCCTACGACCGCGGCGGCCCCCGGGGGATGGGCATGGGGATGCGGGGGTTTTTCCGCCCCCAAGGGACGGCGGTCCTCGCCGAGCTCGTCTACCGGGACGAGGCGCGCCCCGCCCTCCCGTTGCCCGACCGGCTCCTTTCCCTTTTGCCCCTGCCCGAGCCGGTCCGCCTCCGGCGCTTCCTCCTCGGCCACGCGATGCGGCCGGGGCGGGGCATGGTCTTCGTGATCAACGGAAAGACCTTCAACCCCGCCCGGGTGGACGTCGCCGCTCGCCTTGGCGAGGTGGAGGAGTGGGAGCTCGTCAACCTCGGGGTGATGGACCACCCCTTCCACCTCCACACCAACCCCTTCCAGGTGGTGAGCCGGAACGGGCGCAGGGAGCCCTTTCTCGCCTGGCGGGACGTGGTCAACCTGCGCCCGAACGAGCGCGTCCGCTTCCGGGTCCGCTACCGGGACTTCACCGGCCGCGCGGTCTTCCACTGCCACATCCTCGACCACGAGGACCTCGGGATGATGGGCGTGATCGAGCACCGCGAGGGGGAGCGTGCCTAAGCCAAGCGGGCGGTCTACCGAGAGGCGGGTGCGCTAACCGTGCCGGAACGCCACGGACACGGGCACCATGAACACGAGCATTCTGGATCGGCGCCCAAGATGGCCCGGGGGAGGCGCGGGCACCGCGGGGACCACGGGGACCACGCGGGCCACGACCCCGAGGTCTTCCGGCGGCGGTTTTGGCTGAGCCTGCTTTTGGCCCTGCCGGTGGTCTTCTTCTCCGAGCAGGTGCGGGCCTGGCTGGGCCTTCCCCCGCCCCCGGCGGGGGCGGCCTGGGTGGGGCCGGTGCTCGGCACCGCCCTCTACTTCTACGGCGGGGCCCCCTTCCTCCGGGGCGCCCTCGCCGAGTTCCGCGCCCGCCGGCCGGGGATGATGGCGCTCGTCGCCCTGGCGATCAGTGTCGCCTACCTCTACAGCCTGGCGGTCTCGCTGGGCCTTCCCGGGCGGCCGTTCTACTGGGAGCTCGCCACCCTGATCGTGGTGATGCTCCTCGGCCACTGGCTGGAGATGAAAAGCGTCGGCCAGGCCCGGCGGGCGCTCGAGGCCCTGGCCGAGCTGCTTCCCACCGTCGCCCACAGGGAGGAGGCGGGCGGGGTCCGGGACGTGCCCGCGAACGCCCTCCGCGAGGGGGACGTGTTGCGGGTCCTCCCCGGCGAGCAGATCCCCGCCGACGGGGTGGTGCTCGAGGGCCGGACCACCGTCAACGAGGCCTTCCTCACCGGTGAGTCTCGCCCGGTTCCCAAGGGGCCCGGCGACGAGGTGGTGGCGGGGGCGATCAACCACGAGGGGGCGATCCGGGTCCGGGTCGTCCGGGTGGGGGAGGCCACCGCGCTTTTTCAGATCCTCCGGCTGGTCCGCGAGGCCGAGGCCAGCCGCGGCCGCTACCAGCGGCTTGCCGACCGGGCGGCGGCGACGCTCTTCTACCTAGCCGTGGCGGCGGCGGCAACGGCGCTCTTGGTCTGGCTGGCCCTGGGCCGGCCCCTCGACTTTGCCCTGGCGATGGCGGTCACCACGCTGGTGATCGCCTGCCCCCACGCGCTGGGCCTCGCGATCCCCCTGGTCAACGTGAACGCCACCGCGCTGGCGGCGCGAAACGGGGTGCTGATCCGAAACCGCGAGGCCTTCGAGCGGGCGCATGCGGTACGGGTGGTGGCCTTCGACAAGACCGGCACCCTCACCGAGGGGCACTTCGCGCTCGCCCGGCTCGCGACTGCCCCCGGGGTGGATCCGGATGAGGCGCTGGCGCTCGCCGCCGCCCTCGAGGTCCAAAGCCGCCACCCCCTGGCCGAGGCGGTGGTCGCGGCCGCCCGGGAAAGGGACCTTCGCCTGCCAAAGCCCCGGGAGGTGCGGGCGGTGCCCGGCCAGGGGGTCGAGGGCGCGATCGCCGGCCGGCGCTACCGGGTGGGCCGGCCGGAGTGGGCGAGGGAAGCCGGGCTCGAGCTCGGGCCGGTTGCCGCCGCCCTCGCCGAGGCCGACCGCCGGGGCATGAGCGCGGTGGTCCTCTTCGACGACGAACGGGTGCTCGCCGTCTTCGCCCTGGCCGACCGGGTGCGGCCCTCGGCCCGGCGGGCGGTGGCCCGCCTTTTGGCCCTCGGCGTCGAGCCGGTGATGATCACCGGCGATGCCGAGGCGGTGGCACGGGAGGTGGCCGGCGAGCTCGGCATCCGGCGCTTTTACGCCCGGGTGCTGCCCGGAGAGAAGGCCCGGATCGTGCGCGAGCTCAAGGCCGCCGGACCGGTCGCCTTCGTCGGCGACGGCATCAACGACGCTCCTGCGCTGGTGGAGGCCGACCTCGGGGTGGCGATCGGCGCGGGCACCCACGTGGCCATCGAGTCGGCGGACGTGGTGCTGGTGGAGGACGACCCCGAGGACGTGCCCCGGCTGCTCCTCCTCGCCCGGGCCACCTACCGCAAGATGATCGAGAACCTGCTCTGGGCCACCGGCTACAACCTGGTGGCGATCCCCCTCGCCGCCGGCGCCGCCTACCCGCTCGGGATCGTGCTCCCGCCGGCGGTGGGCGCGCTCTTCATGAGCCTCTCGACGGTGGCGGTGGCGCTGAACGCGCTCGCCCTCCGCCGCCTCCGGCTCGACTGACCCCCGCTACCGGGCGGGGGTACCTTTACGCGGGCTTTACCGAAGTGGGGTTCCCTGGGAGCGGGAGGGAAAGATGGTACACCGGATACGGATCCAGGGAAGCGTAGCGGAGGTGGAGCCCGCGCTGGTCGGGGCCTTCCAGGCGGAGGGCTTTGGGCTCCTCTCCCGGATCGCCTTCGACGCCGTGCTCAGGGAGAAGCGGGGGGTGGTGATGCGTCCTTATCTGCGGCTCGGTTTCTGCCAGCCGGAGCTCGCCGAGCGGGCCCTCGACAAGGCGCCCGAACTCGGCACCGTGCTTCCCTGCGCGGTGGTGCTGCGCGAGGTCGAGGGGGGCGTCGAGATCCTCATCCTCGACCCCAAGGCGGCGTTCGCCGCCGCCGGGGTCGAGGAGGATGCGCTCGCGGAGGAAGTGAAGCGCCGGGTAGAGGACGCGCTCGGCCGGTTGGAGGTGACGGTGTGATGGGCATGGGCTTTGGCGGGTTATGGATGGCGTTTTTCCTTCTGGTTCCGATACTCGGGCTTTACCTGCTCTTTGCCGAGCGCCCGGACCGGCGGCGCGTTGCCGGTCCGCCCCGAAGCGCGGTGGAGGCGGTGCGGGAGCGCTACGCCCGCGGCGAGATCGACGGCGAGACCTACCGCCGGTTGATCCAGGACCTGGAGGGCTAGGATGGGTTGCCACGGCCGTCGCTTGAAGAGGGAAGACGGGCTCGCGCTCGCCTACGCCCGGGGAGAGGTCGACCGCGAGAGCTACCTGGCCCAAAGGGGCCGGCTCCCTGAGGTTCCCGGCGGGACGGTCGGCGCCGCTTCCGAGCGGGCGGCGCTCGAGCGCGCCCTGATCGATCTCAAGAACCGGATCTCCGCGCTTCGCGAGGATCGGGGGCGGCTCGTCGCCCGGCTCCGCACCCTCGAGGCCGGAATCGGGGAAGCCCTGGACCGGGACGGGCTCGAGGCCCGCGACCTCTTCGCGGAAAAGCTCGCGCTAAAGGAGACCCTGGCCACCACCGAGGCGGCGCTCCGTCGGGCGGAAGCGGCCCGCGCCGCCCTCGAGGCCGAGCTCGCGCTCAGGGCGGCCGAGGTCGCCGAGCGCCTTTCGGAAAGGGGCGTGGAATGACGCTCTTCGATCGCGTGGCCCGGTTGCTCCGGGCGAATCTGAACGACCTCGTTGCCCGGGTCGAGGACCCCGAAAAGGTGCTCGAGCAGGCGCTCCTCGACATGAAGGCGGCCTACCGGGAGGCCCGCCGGGCGGTGGCCGAGGCGATGGCGGAAAAGACGCGGCTTGGGCGGGAGGTGCGCGCCTACCGCGAGATGGCCGAGGGTTTTCGGAGCCGGGCCCGCGAGGCGCTGGCGGCGGGGCGGGAAGACCTCGCCCGGGAAGCGCTTCGCGAGGCGGTCCGGGCGGAGACCCTGGCGGCCGAGCTCGGCCGCCAGCTTGAAGAGCAAGAGGCCGCTACCCGCCGCCTGCGGGAGCAGCTTGCCGCGCTTTCCGCCAAGATCGCCGAGGCCGAGGGCAGGCGCCGGGTGCTCCTCGCCCGGAAGCGGACCTACCGGGCGGCAAGGGCGGTGCGGACCTTGGACGATCGGGTCCTGGGGCACCCCGCGACCCAGGCCTTCGAGGCGATGGCCGAGCGGATCGAGGCGATGGGGGACCGGGAGCGGGCGCTTTCCGCGTTGGCGGCGGAGGAGGAACCCCAGGCGGCGCTCTCCGCCTGGGAGGAGGCGCGCGCCGTGGAGGCGGAGCTCGAGGCCCTGCGGAAGGAGGTGGCGGGGTGAGGGCAGTTTTCCTCGCGGGGCTCTTGCTGGCTGCGGGTGCGTTCTGGCTCGCGCGATCCCGAGCGGGAGGGGGGTTGCTCGAGGTGCCCCCGGGGTCCTTTGGGACGCTCGACGTGCGTACCCTGAAGGCCCTGCTCGAGGCACCGGAGCGCGGGTTCCTGTTGGTCAACGTCCACGTTCCTTACGAGGGGGAGATTCCGGGCACCGATCTCGGCTTCCCCTACGATCGGGTGGCCCTTTACGCGCCCCGGCTCCTCCCCGAACGCGACCGACCGGTGGTCGTCTACTGCCGGAGCGGGGCGATGAGTCGGGCGGCGGTGGAGGCCTTGGTCCGGCTCGGCTACACCCGGGTCTACGACGTACCCGGCGGCATGCGCGCCTGGAAGGCCGCCGGGTACCCGCTCGTTTTTGAAGGAGGAAAGCAATGAAAAGAAAAGCGCGGACGGCAGCGATCGCGGCGGCCCTGGTCTTGGCTTTGAGTCTCGCCTGGGTGGTGGGGCAGGGCGGGATGATGGGGCCCGGTTACGGGGAACCCGTCGGCCCGGGCATGGGCATGATGGGGATGATGGGCGCCTACCCGCCGGGAGCGACCCCGCTTTCCGGCGAGGTGCTCCAAGCCCGGCTCGAGTCCTACGCCCGCCGCTTTGGGCCGGGCGCCCGGGTCGCCGACGTCATGCCCTTCAGCCAGAACTTCTACGCCCAGGTGGTGGACGCCGAGGGTCGAGGGCTCGCCGAGATCGTGGCCGATCGCTATTCCGGCGTGGTCTTTCCCGAGCCCGGCCCGAACATGGTCTGGCGCGGCGCGGGCCGGTACCTGGGCGCGCCCCGCTACGACCTCGCGGCTGCCCGGGAGTTCGCCGAGGCCTTTCTCGCCGGTTACCTGCCCGGCGCCCGGGTGCGGGCGGAGCAGGCCTTCGACGGCTATTACACCTTCGACTTCGGCCGCGAGGGGATCGAGGGGATGCTCTCGGTGCACGCTTACACCGGCGAGGTGTGGGTGCACACCTGGCACGGGGTCTACCTGGGGGAAAGAGAGGGCCACTGAGGTCGGGAAAAAGCGCGGGGGCGGCTTTCGCCGCCCCTTTTTGGTGGAGCCGAGGGGATTTGAACCCCTGACCTCCTGAGTGCGATTCAGGCGCGCTCCCAACTGCGCCACGGCCCCACGCCGCAAAGCCTATGCTAATCCGAGTCCTGGGATTTGTCCAGTAGGGTGGGGGCGTGCGCCCGGTTCGGTGGGCCCTCCTCGGGCTTGGCCTCCTTTTGGCGGGGGGGTTCGTGCTCCTTCGGCCCGGCAAGGGGCCGGCCGCCCTGCTTCCCGCGCCCTGCGACCGGCTCGCGCGGGCGCTCGCCACGGGCGAGCGCAAGGCCCTTCGGGCCCTCGTTCGCGAGGGGAGCTACGCCGCCGTCGTCGCCGCCCGGGCGCTCGCGGAGGACCGGGGGCTCTCGCCGGCCGAGCGGGGCAAGTTGGCGCGGTTTGTGCTCGAGGAGGAGGGCGAGCGGACCCGGCTCTGGGCCGCCCGCGTGCTCGAGGAGGCGGGGGCGGCGGACGAGGCCGCCCGGCTTTACCGGGCCGAGTTACTAAAGCCCGAGGCCCTCGCCGGGCTCCGCCGCCTCGCCCAGAAGGGAAGCCAGGAGGCGGTGCGGGGGCTGCTCGCCGCCCGCCGCTACCGGGAGGCGCTCACATTCGCCCGGGATCCCCTTTTGAAGGGCCGGGCGCTTCTCGGGCTCGGGCGGGCGGAGGAAGCCCTTTTTTACCTCGAGCCCGAGCCCGGTTTATTGGGCAAGGCGCTTTTGCAACTCGGGCGGGAGAGGGCGGCGCTCGCCGCCTTCCGGCGCGCCGGCGACCGGCTCGAAGAGGGGCGGTTGCTCGCGCGTATGGGCCGGGTGGCGGAGGCGATCCCGGTGCTCCTGGCGGCGGGCCCCCGGGGCCAGTTCGAGGCCGCCGGGCTTTTGGAGGCCCGGGACGCGGATCGGGCGGTGGAGCTCTACCTCGAGCTCGCGGATGAGTCCGGCACGCTCGCCGACGACGCTGCCTTTCGCGCCTGGGTCCTGGCCCGAAGGCGGGGGGATGAGGCCAGCGAGCACCGGGCTTACATGCTGCTTTCCGGCGGGCTCGGGCTGCTCGCCGGAAAGCAGCATGT
>WFXV01000050.1 GCA_015490435.1 Thermaceae bacterium | reverse complement strand
TCCCCCGCCCAGGTAATGAGCACCGCCAGGGGCACCCCGAGGCCGGCGGCGAAGAAAGACCCCAGGTAGACCCAGGCCGCCGCCCGAAAGGGGCCGAGCGGGAAACGGATCCGCCCCCTTTGCTCGGGAGGCGCTTCGCGGCGGCGGAGGCGGGCGTCGAAGCCGAGCAAGACCGCCGCGAGGAAGAGGAGCAAAAGGGCATAGCGTGCGGCCTGCGCACGGTCGTAGGCGGTCTCGTAGGCGTAGTAAAGGGCGTAGCTCAGGGTCTCGTAGCGCATCAGCCCCACCACCCCGAAATCCCCAAGGACGTGCAGGGCCACCACCAAGGCCCCGGCCCAAACCGCGGGGGCTAAGAGGGGAAGCACCACCCGGAAAAACGCCTCGAAAAGCCCAACCCCGAGCGTGCGCGCGGCTTCTAAGGGGGCCGGGCTTAGCCGGGCAAAGGCGCTTTGGAGCGCGAGGAAGAAGTAAGGGGCGGTGTAGACGCTCAGCACCCACCAGGCCCCCAAAAACCCCTCGAGCCGCGGCAGCCAGGCGCCGAAAAGCCCTCCGGGGCCGGTGGCGGCGAGCCAGGCGTAGGCGAGCACGTAAGGGGGAAGGGCGAGGGGCAAGAGGCTGACGAGGGCGAGCAACCCCCGGGGCCGAAAGTCGGTGAAGGCGGCGAGGGCGGCGAGCGGCAGGGCGAGCAGGAAGGCGGTGGGCACCACCGCCGCCACCAGCCCGAGCGTCCGCAGAAACAGGGCGGGCTCCCCGCCCCCTAGGGCCGCTTCCCCGAGCGCGGGAAGGGCCCGGAGGACCAGGTACAAAAGGGGCGCCGCCACCAGGGAAGCGGCGGCGAGACCGAGGGCGAAAAGCGGCGCCGGCGGCATCTAGTAGAGCCCGACCTCCCGAAGGAGCCGGAGGGTCTCCTCGATCCGGGCGAACGCCCCGGGGTCCAGCCAAAAGCTCCGCCTAAGCGCCTCTTCGAGGGGCAGGAGATGGGCGGGGGTCGGGGTGCCCGGCCGCAAGGGGTATTCATTGACTTCGAAAGCAAAGAAGCCCTGGGCCTCCTCCGAGAGCAGGAAGGCCAAAAAGCGCTCGGCACGCGCGCGGTCGCGGGCGGTCTCGAGCACCCCCGCCCCGGTCACCAGGGCCAGGTTCCCCACGTCCCCGGGGGCGAAGTGGTGGATCTTCACCGGGGCCCCGGGCGCTTTCGGCCCGCTCTTTAGGTCCCCGAACTTCACCCGGAGCACGTAGTAGTGGTTGGTGAGGGCAAGGTCCAGCGCCCCCTGGGCCAGATCGAGGAGCATCGGCACGTTGGAGGTGTAGGCCCGGGGGCGGAGCGCGCGCATCCCCAGCAACCAGCGCCGCGCGGCCTCCTCCCCGTGCACCGCCCGGAGGGCGGTGACGAAGTCGACGAAGCTGGAGTAGCGCGGGGTCCAGCCGATCCGCCCGGCGTAGGCGCGGCGCGCGGGCAGGTCGAGCACCGAGGCGGGGGGCTCGGGCACGACGCCCTCCCGGACCGCGAGGACCCGCATCCGAAAGGTCACCGGCAGCCAGCGCCCGGAGGCGGGAGCAAAGCGGGCCGGAAGGGCGCGGATCCCCTCCGGGAGCGGCGCAAAGAGCCCGGCCTCCTCAGCCCGCACCAGCGCCCCCACGCTGTTCGCCCAGAAGACGTCGGCGGGACTCCGCCTCCCCTCGGCTAGGAGGAGCTGGAAAAGCTGGGCGTCCTTGCCGTAGCGGACTTGAACCCGGATCCCGGTCTCGGCCTCGAACCGGCGCACGAGCGGCTCCACCAGGACCTTCGAGCGCCCGCTATAGACTACCAAGGGCTCGGCGAACGCCAAGGGAGCCGTAATCAAGAAAACCAGCGCCAGGATGACCCGATGCATGCGACCTCCCTCCGGCGGCAGGCTACCGGCGGGGACGACCGAATGTCAAGTATTCCGGTCGGATTTTGTTATATTGAGATTCGTTTCATCTCCAGACACGCCTCGCGTAGACTGCAACCCGTGCGGCGCATCGCGCTCACCCTCGAGTACGACGGGACCCACTTCGCCGGCTTCCAGCGCCAGGCGAAGGGGGAGCGCACGGTGCAAGGGGTGCTCGAGGCGGCCCTCGCCGAGATCCCCGGCGCCCACCCCCGGGTGGTGGCCGCCGGCCGCACCGACGCCGGCGTCCACGCCCTGGCCATGGTCGTCCACTACGACACCGAGGACGCGATCCCACCGGAAAAGATCCCCGCTGCCCTCAACACCCGGCTGCCCGGGGACGTGCGGGTGCTCCGGGCGCGGGTGGCCCCGCCCAGCTTCCACGCGCGAAAAAGCGCCCACTGGCGGGCCTACCGCTATCGCATCCTGCTCCGGAAGACGCCGAGCGCCCTCCTCCGCCACCGGGTGCTCTGGCACCCCGGGCCCCTCGAGCTCGAGGCCATGCGGCAGGGCCTTTCCTACCTCGTCGGCCGGCACGACTTTAGGGCCTTCGCCACCCGGGAAAAGCGCGACACCGAGCGCGTCCTCTACCTCGCCCGGCTGCGGCTTCGCGGCCAGGAAGCTTGGCTCGAGTTCGTGGGCTCGGGGTTTCTCCGGGGCCAGGTTCGGGCGATGGTGGGGAGCCTGCTCGAGGTGGGGGCGGGCAAGAAACCGCCCGAGTGGATCGCCGAGCTACTCGCGGGCCTGCCCCGGGCCGAGGGCGGCCCCACCGCCCCGCCCCAGGGGCTCTACTTCCTCGCCGCCGGCTACCGCCCCTGGCCGGCCGTGGGGGAGCCGTGAGACTCCCCTGGGTAGCCGCCCTCGCGCTCGGCCTCCTGGTGGCGGCCGGGTTCTTCCGAAAGCGCTGGCTCACCGGTCCCGGGGCCCTGGCCGCCGGCGGACTCGGGACCCTCGCGCTGCTTTGGGGCGGCCTGCCGGCGGCCATCGTCCTCGTCGGCTTCGCCGTGCTGGGAAGCCTTCGGGGGGAGCCCGAAAAACGCACCGCCGCCCAGGTGCTGGCCAACGGGCTTTTCCCGGTGCTCGCGCTGGGGCTCGACCCGTCGGGTTTCCTGGGCGGGCTGGGGGCGGCCGCCGCCGACACCCTGGACACCGCCGAGGGTGGCCGGGCTCCCTGGGCCTGGCGCCCCGAC
>WFXV01000049.1 GCA_015490435.1 Thermaceae bacterium | reverse complement strand
GTGTGGGGGCTTTGGGGGGGAGAGGTTGCCGCTTCTTCAAAAGGTTCTTCTTCCTCGGGTTCAAGCGGGTTTGAAATGGGTGCTTTCTTTTCGGGCTTTGGTTCCGGAGCTGGCCTCAGGGTCCACACGAGCCCAATGAGGAGTAAGGCCAAGATGGCGAGGAGCACGTAGATCCGCTGCATAAAACCCCCGTTAGTTCAGGTGTTCGGCGGCGTTGTCGGCGATATGCCAGTGCAAGATGGCGCCGAACGATCCTTTCACCAGGTCGAAGCCGAAACCGCCGTTTCGCAAGCGGTGGTCGTAGTTGATGGTGAAGGCGCAGTCCTCAGTGTCGGGGACGTAATAAGGGTCTCCGGGATCGTCGCAGTCGCGGTTTTCCTCGAGCACACGATACTTATCGTTGCCATTCGGCCACTTGGCGAGCCACCAGTTGCGGTAGCGGCCGGGGACGAGAATGCCGATGTCCCGCGCCACCAGGCCCCCGTTAACCGCCAGCGCCATCATGTTGCTTTGACCGGCGATGCGTTTGTTGGAGTAGAGGAAGGCGTCCACCCGCGTCACCGGAGTGACGTGTTCCCAGACGTTGTCGATCATGATCGAGACCGTTTGCCCGCCGGAGTCCTTCCACAAGTAGAAGCGCCCCTGCACGCCGTCCACGTCGAAGTCTTGGACCAGGCACTCCCAGTCGAAGTTTCCGTAGGGGTCGCGGCAAGCGTCGTCGTCGGTGAGCATGTCCGCGATCTGGGCGGCGATGGAGGGGGGAAGCCCGCTCGCGAGAAGGTCCGATTCGATGGCGTCTTGGGTCCAGCCGTTGTACATGGCCCGCCAGCTCCGGTAGCTGTAGGCTTTTCGCCCGAGGATCTCGCGGTAAACGTGGTCCGGTAGCCAGACTTGGAAGTCGCCGTCGTTCATCCAACCGGGTTTGAAGGCGACGGTATAAGCGTCCTCGGGGTCGTCGGGGTCGGAATCAATGGCCACGACGCGCTCTGCAGGCACGATCTTACCTTCGGGGTTGTAGTAGTTCCCGTCTCGGTACACGAGCTCGTCACCGGTTTGCTTGTCGAAGTAGTGGGTGGAGGAGTAGAAATCGAACTGGGCTCGGAAGTAAAGCGAAGCCTGACGGTCTCGCTGGTTGTAGAGGTCTCCATTTTCGTCTCGCTCGGCGTAATCCCCGAGGACGATGTTGTTGCGCGCCGCCAGCCTGAGCTCGTCCTTCCCGGCGGCGATGTTCTTCCGGGCGCAAAGATCCGGATCGCTCACGCCTGCGCACACCCCTTCGCCCGGTTTGTCCGGGGGATCGTCCACGATTACATCGCCTGCGAGGTAGAGGTTGCGCCCGGCGTAGATCGCTCCCTGTCCCTTGACCACGCCCTTCAGGATCACGTCCCCGGTCACGTAGATGTTGCCGTTTAGCACGATGGGGTTGGATTCGGTTCCGATCAGGATCAGGCTCCCCTCGTAAACGTTTTCGATTTCGGAGAGGTTGGAGCTCGCGGGGACCGAGTTGAGCGTGGTCCCCTCGGGTATGCCGTAGATAAGCTGACCGCCTTCGATCTTCCCCCGTGCGCTGGCACGGGCGACCTCGGCTTCGATGGCGGGGAAGTCGGCGATGCCGTCCCCGTCTTGGTCGCTGGGGAGCTTGGGACCAGCGTAATAAGTGTGTACCTCGCCGCGGATCAGGGCCCCGTTAATGAGGGCGTACTCGCCTACCGTACCCTCGTCGATGCGCCCGAGATAGTTCCCGTTTTCGTCGTAGACGCCGGAGGCGTCGTCGGCCACGTCCTGGGCGGCGTAGACCGAGCCACGGACGATGGCGCCGCCTTCCTCGCCGCCGCTTCCCACGCCCCACGGCCAGCTCACGACCTCGCTCAGCACCGGGTCGGACCAAACGTGGCTGTGCATGTGCCCGGTGTAGGTTTCCTCGGTGACGCCAACGAAGTTGTGGGCGAGCTCGGCGACGCTTTCGTGGCTACCCTCGTAGTCGGTTCCCCAACCGGGCCGCATGTACACCAGGCTGCCCACGTCGCCGTTGACGCGCAGGTGGCAGTAGATGCAGTCGGTGCGCTCGGAGAGCATAGCGAGGTCAAAGATTTGCTGCCCGCTCACCGCCACGCGTTGCACCACCGTTTGCCGCTTTTCCCCTTCCTTCGCGGTGGCCTTGATCTCTACCCAGGCGTAGCCCTGGGCCCGCCCGGTGCCGGTGGCGGCCCATTTTAGGTCCGTACCGGGAAAGAGGCCGAGGCTATACGGTTTGTTGAGCTCGAGGCTAAGCGAAGGATCGGTGCAGGTGACCGCGTGGCCGTTTTCCAACGTATTGAGGAAGTTGTAGGGGCTGGTCTTGGCGCAGCGGAAGGCCTGCAATACCTGCAAGCGGGCGAACTCTGCCGCGCTTTCCGCTTTCTGCAATAGGGTGAGCCTTTTTTGGGTGACCTCGGTGTCGCGGAGTCCACGGATGGTCACGCTGACCATCACGGTGAGAATCACGGCCACGACGGCCGCCGCGATAATCGCGGTGATCAATACGTAACCCGAACCCTTCCGCATTTTCGCCCCCTCGCCTCAGCTCCCTGGAAGCATTTCCCGAAGTTCTCGAAACCTCGAGATACTCGAGCATAAGCTATTCTAGAAGCGTGACCCCAAAATGGGGGGTCATTTGAACAAATGCGCAAACGGGAACTGTGCCCGTCTTACATTTCCCCGAAGAGCCGGGCGCGGAGGGATTCGTGGATGAGGCCGTTGGTGGCGATGATGAAGGGACTTTCCAGGGCGAAGGGGCGGCCCTCGAAGTCGGTCACTTGGCCACCCGCTTCCTGGACCAGGAGCACCCCGGCGGCGACGTCCCAGGGATTTAGCTTCATTTCCCAAAAGCCGTCGATTCGGCCGGCGGCGACGTAGGCGAGGTCGAGGGCGGCGGCCCCGGGTCGGCGGACGGGGATCCCAAGGGAGATCACCCGCCGGAAATATTCGACCGCCTCCGGAACCCGGTCCACGTCGTAGGGGAAGCCGGTGGCGAGGAGGCTCCTTTTGAGCTCGCCGGTCTTCGAGACCCGGATGCGGGCGCCGTTTAGGTAGGCGCCGCCGCCGCGGACGGCGGTGAAGAGCTCGTCGTGGGCGGAGTCGAGCACCACCCCGACGAGGACCTCGTCCCCCCGGGCCAGGGCGACGCTGACCGCGTACATGGGGAAGCGGTGGGCGAAGTTCACGGTGCCGTCGAGAGGGTCCACGATCCAGCGGTAGGCACCCGCGCCGCTTTGGCCTTCCTCCTCGCCAAGGAAGGCGAACTCGGGGTAGCGCTCGGAGAGGAAGCGGCGGACGGCGGCTTCGGCTTCGCGGTCGGCCTCGGTGACCAGGTCCGAGAGCACGGTCTTGCTTTCGGTGGTAAAGCCCCTCGCCTGGTAGTAGCGGTGGATGCCCTGGGCCAAGCGGGCGGCGGCGATGGCGTCTTCCAAAAGGGCGTCCAAGTCGGGGTTCATGCCTCGAATATACGCCCTTGGCGGTTATGATGGGCGCATGAGGTTGAAAGGGGAGGGGAAGGGTCCGCTCCCGCCGATGCTCAAGCAGTACGTGGAGCTCAGGGACGCGTACCCCGATTACCTGCTCCTCTTTCAAGTGGGGGATTTTTACGAGACCTTCGGGGAGGACGCCGAGCGGCTCGCCCGAGCCTTGGGAATCGCGCTGACCCACAAGACCTCGAAGGACTTCACCACCCCCATGGCCGGGATCCCCATCAAGAGCGCGGACGCCTACATCGAGCGGCTGCTTGCCCAGGGTTTCCGGGTGGCGGTGGCCGACCAGGTGGAGGACCCGAGTGGCGCCGACGGCCTGGTGCGGCGGGAGGTCACCCAGCTCATCACCCCGGGCACGGTGGTGGAGGAGCGGCTCCTCCGCCCCGACGCCAACTACCTGGCAGCGATCGCGAGCGGCGACGGGTACGGGCTCGCGCTGCTCGACCTCTCCACCGGGGATTTCAAGGGGGCGGTCTTTTATGGCCGTTCGGCGCTTTTGGACGAGCTCGCCCGCTATCGGCCAAGCGAGCTCCTGTTGGCCCCGGAGCTCTACGAGAACGCCGCCTTCCGGGCCCAGATCGCCGAGCGGCACCCGGTCATGCTGGCCCGGATGGGGTTCGACGAGGAGGCGGCCCGGGCCGCGATGGAGGCGCAGTTCGGGCGGGTGCCGCCGGGCCTCGACCACCCTGCCCTCCTCCGCGCCGCCGGCGCCGCCCTCCGCTACGCCGCCGAGACCCAGCGGGGGCGGATGGCCCAGGTGCGGCGCTTTTTACGCTACGATCCCGGGGCCTCGCTGCAGGTGGACGCGGGGGCGCTCGCCACCTTGGAGGTCTTCGAGCCGGCGATCGGGGACGACGAGCAAAAGACCCTCTTCGGGGTTTTGAACCGGACCCGAACCGCGCCGGGGCGGCGGATGCTCCGGGAGTGGCTCTTGCGGCCGCTTCGCGACGCGGCGATGCTCTCCGCCCGGCTCGACGCGGTGGAAGCCCTGGTCAAGGACGGAGAGCGAAGGGGCGCGCTCCGGCGGGCGCTCTTTCGCATCCACGACCTCGAGCGCCTGGCCTCGCGGCTCGCCGCCGGGAGGGCGAACGCCCGGGACCTGGTGGCGCTTGCGAGGAGCCTCGAGCGGGTGCCCGAGATCAGGAAGGCCCTCGAGCCCCTTCCCGCCCTCGCCGGTCTCGCCCAGCGGATGCCCGAGCTCACCGAGGTGCGGGAGGCGATTCGGGCGGCGCTGGTCGAGGACCCGCCGGCCAAGCTCACCGAGGGCGGGCTGATCCAGGACGGCTACGACGCCGAGCTCGACCGGTACCGGCGCCAGGCGGAGGAGGGGCGGGCCTGGATCGCGGCGCTCGAGGGGCGGCTCCGGGAGGAGGCGGGGATCCCCACGCTCAAGGTGGGCTACAACGCGGTCTTCGGCTACTACATCGAGGTGACCAGGCCCTATTACGATCGGGTTCCCGCCGATTGGCGGCCGATCCAGACCTTGAAGGATCGCCAGCGCTACACCCGCGCCGACCTCAAGGAGAAGGAACGGGAGATTCTGCGCGCCGAGGAGGCGGCGAAGAGGCGCGAGGTGGTGGTCTTCCAAAACCTCCGGGAGGAGGTGGGCCGCCACTTCGAGGCGGTGCGGGACCTGGCGCTCGCGCTCGCCGAGCTCGACGTGTACGCGGCCTTCGCCGAGCTCGCCGCCGAGGCCGGCTACGTCCGGCCCCGGTTCGTCGAGGACCGGCTCTGGATCGAAGAGGGGCGGCACCCGGTGGTGGAGCGCACCCGCGCCTTCGTGGCCAACGACCTCGAGCTCGGCCCCGAGCGCCGGATGATCGTCCTCACCGGCCCCAACATGAGCGGCAAGTCCACCTACCTGCGGCAGACCGCGCTCATCGCCCTGCTCGCCCAGGTGGGCAGCTTCGTCCCCGCCAAGCGAGCGGAGCTCCCCCTCTTTGATCGCATCTTCACCCGGATCGGGGCCGCCGACGACATCGCCGGTGGGCGGAGCACCTTCATGGTGGAGATGGAGGAGCTCGCCGCGATCCTCTCGGGGGCGACCGAGCGGAGCTTGGTCCTGCTCGACGAGGTCGGCCGGGGGACCTCGAGCGCCGACGGCCTCGCGATCGCCTGGGCGAGCCTCGAGCGGCTCTCCGAGATCGGCGCCTACACCCTCTTCGCCACCCACTACTTCGAGCTCACCCAGCTCGCCGAGAGTCTGCCCCGGGCTGAGAACTTCCACGTCGCCGCCCGGGAGGAGGAGGGGGGCCTCGTCTTCTTCCACCAGGTGCTGCCCGGGCCCTCCTCCAAGTCCTACGGGCTCGAGGTGGCCCGGCTCGCCGGGGTGCCCCCCGAGGTGGTGGCCCGGGCGGAGGCGATTTTGGCGGGGCTTTCCGCCCGCGGGAGCGAGGCCGAGCGGGAGGTGCTCGAGCGCCTCGCCGCGGTGGATCTGAACCGGCTGTCCCCCCTTGAGGCGCTGATCTTGCTCAAGGAACTCAAGGAGCGGCTCCTTTCGCTCGAGGGCGTGCGTTCATGATCCGGAAGCTCCCGGAGGAACTGGTCCGCGCGATCGCCGCCGGCGAGGTCGTCACCCGCCCCGAGGACGCGGTCAAGGAGCTCATCGAGAACGCCCTCGACGCCGGGGCGGGTGAGCTCGAGGTGGTGCTCGAGGAAGGGGGCATCCGGCGGATTCTGGTGCGCGACGACGGCGCCGGGATCCCGAAGGAGGAGCTCCCCCTCGCTCTCGAGCGCCACGCCACCTCCAAGCTCGAGCGCCTCGACCGGATCGAGAGCCTGGGGTTTCGGGGCGAGGGGCTTTTCGCCCTGCGCATGGCCGGCCGGCTCCGGCTCACCAGCCGCCCCCGCGACCAGCTCGGGGGCGCGACCGTGATCGCCGAGGGCGAGCGGGTCGAGTTCTTCGAGCACGCCGCCCCGGCCGGCACCGAGGCCGAGCTCACCCGGCTCTTTTACCGCCTGCCGGCGCGGCGGGCGGCGCTCGAGGCCCCGGCGGTGGAGGGCCGGCGGGCGGCGGGTCGGGCTGCGCGCTACCTGCTCCACCACCCCGGGCTTCGCTTCACCCTGAAGCTGGACGGCGAGGTGCGCATTCGCCACCCCGGGGGCGACTTCCTGGCGGCGGTGCGGGCGCTCTGGGGGCCCTTGGTGGCGGACCGGCTCTTTCCCCTCGAGGCCCAGGACGGGCCCTACAAGCTCGCTGGGGTGCTCTCCCGGCCGGAGCTCGCCCGCGCCCGGCGGGACCGGCTCCTGCTCGCGGTGAATGGGCGGCCGGTGGAGTGGCCCGAGCCGCTCTACCGGGCGGTGCTCGCCGCCTACCGGGAGCTGCTTCCCACCGGGCAGCACCCGGTCGGGGTCTTGAACCTCTGGCTCCCCCCTGAGCGGGTGCTGGTCAACACCGACCCCCGGAAGGACCGGGTGGGGATCCTCGGGGTCGAGGCGGTCGTAGCCTTCCTCACCGAGGCGGTGGCCGAGGCCCTCTCCAGCCACCCGCTCAGGGGGGAGCCAGAGGTTCAAGACCCCGACCGGGTGCTGCCCGGTGGGAAGCAGCTCCCGGTAGGCGGCGAGCACCGCCCGGTAGAGCGGCTCGGGCCACTCCACCGGCCGCCCATTCACCGCGAGCAGG
>WFXV01000048.1 GCA_015490435.1 Thermaceae bacterium | reverse complement strand
CGTTTACCTCTTGGGCTTTCTCTTTTTGGCGCTGGCCTCGGTGCTCGTCTACCAGGTGGTGGCCCAGCTCTCGGTCTTCGTCGCCGATCTGCCCCGCCTGGTCGAGGGGCTGCTCGCCTGGCTCCGGCGGGTGGCCGGGGCGCTCGACCGGAGCCTCGGTCTCGGGGACGAGCTCGAGGCCTTCCTGCGCCAGGCCTCGGGCGACCTGGGCGCGCTCCTCGGCCAGTTCACCCAGACCTTCCTCTCCTGGCTCGAGGCCCTGCTCGCCGGGGGCAAGGGGCTCGTCGCGGGGGTGGCCCAGGTGGTCGGCGGGCTTTTCCAGTTCGTGCTGGTGCTGCTCGTCGCCGCCTACCTGATGCTCGACTTCCCCCGGGTCGGGGAGACCTTCCGGGCGCTGGTGCCCCGGCCCTACCGGGCCTTCGCCGAGGAGCTCGCCCAAAAGCTCGACCGGGCGGTGGGCGGCTACGTCCGGGGGCAGCTGGTGGTGGCCGCCCTCGCCGGGATAACCTTGGGGGTGGGCTACGCCCTCCTCGGCATTCCCATGGCCGCCTCCCTCGGGTTCATCGGGGCGGTCTTCAACCTGATCCCCTACCTCGGCGGCCTGGTCTCGCTCTTGCTCGCGGTGCTCCTCGCCGCCACCAAGGGCTGGATCTTCGTGCTGGGGGCGATCTTGGTCTTCGTCGTGGAGAACCAGCTCGAGGCCAACCTCTACTCCCCCTGGGTGCTCTCGAAGACCACCGAGCTGCACCCGGTCTCGGTGATCCTCGCGATCCTCACCGGGGCCACGTTGTTCGGGCTTTGGGGGGCGCTGCTCGCGGTGCCGGCGGCGGCGTTTTTGAAGCTTTTGGTCACCGACTACTACCCGAAGAGCCGGTTTTACCGGGAGGGCTGAAGTCCCGAAGCAGCACGAGGAGCCGCTCGGCGGTGCGGCGGTTGCGCCGCTCGATCTCGGCCCGCCGGGGGATCGTGAACTCGGGCTTTGGGTCCTCGAGGGTGGGGGTGAGGGGCTCGCCGAGGACCGCCTCCCAGTGCCTCCGCCAGGCTTCGGGGAGGGCCTCGGGCGGCGTTTTCCCCTGGACCAAGAAGTAAAGCAGCGCCCAGACCCGGGGGGTGGCGTCCAGCGAGTAGCCGCCGCCCAGGGTGAAGGCGATGCGGCCGCCGGCGTGGGCCTCGGCGAGCTCGAGCAAGCGGGTGAAGGCGTGGCGAAAGGCCCGGGTGGTGAGGAGGAGGTCGGCGAGGGGGTCCAGGTGGTGGGCGTCGGCGCCCGATTGGACCAGGACCAGGTCCGGCCGAAAGTGCTCGAGCGCCCTCGGGACCACCATCTCGAAGGCCTCGATCCAGCTTTCGTCCTCGGTGAAGGGCTCGAGGGGGAGGTTCAGCTTGGTCCCCACCGCCGGCCCCCGCCCCAGCTCGTGGACGAACCCGGTGCCGGGGAAGAGGTAGCGGCCGGACTCGTGCAGGCTCAAGGTGAGCACCCGGGGCTCGTCGTAGAAGATCCACTGCACCCCGTCGCCGTGGTGGACGTCCACGTCCACGTAGGCGACCCGAAGGCCCTCGTCCAGGGCCCAGCGGATCGCGATCGCGAGGTCGTTGTAGACGCAAAACCCCGAGGCCCGGTCGTACTGGGCGTGGTGGAGCCCGCCGCCGAGCTGGAGGGCGCGGGGGGCCTTCCCGGTGGCCACCAGCCGGACGGCCTCTAAGGTCCCCCCGGCGAGGGCGCGGGCGGCCTCGTCCATGCCCGGGAAGGCGGGGGTGTCGCCGGTGCCGAGGCCGTAGTGCACGAGGTCGGCGCCCGCCTCCCCCCGGCTCGCCGCCTCCACCCGTCGGACGAAGCGCTCGGCGTGGACCTTCAAGACGTCCTCGCGAGAGGCGGGTTCGGGCTCGACCCATAGGGGCCGCTCGCCATATGCCTCGAGAAGGCTTTTGAGCATCTCGAGCCGGCGCGGGGTGAAGGGGTGGTCGGGGCCGAAGTCGTAGGCCAGGTAGCGGGGGGAGATGACTACCGGGACCATGGTTTCTCTGGCGGCCAGACCACCTCGAAGCCCCGGGCGCGGAGCTCCTCGGCCAGGGGGCGGACCTCGAGGGTCTCCACCCGGAGGACGTTCATCACCCGGTCGTCCGCCACCGGGTAGGTGAGCACCGAGTGGATGTTGATCTTCTTCTCGGCGAAGAAAGCGGTGAGGCGGGTGAGCTCCCCGGGGCGGTCGGGGAGGAGGACCTCGATCCGCCCCGCCGGGCGGGTGGCGCCGGTGAGGACGATCAGGGCGTCGAGGAGGTCGATCCCGGTGAGGATGCCCACTAGGTCCTTGCCCTCGAGCACCGGCAGGCACCCGATCTTCTCCTCCCGCATCAGCCGGGCGGCGTCCTCCACCGGGTCCAGGGGGTCGGCGGTGAGCACCGGCCGGGTCATCACCTCGTAGACCTTGGCGTCGCAGGGCAGGGGGTTTTCCCGCAGGTTGCTGGTGGCCAGCCGGATGTCGCGGTCGGTGAGGATCCCCACCAGCTCGCCCCGCGCGTCCACCACCGGCAGGTGGCGGATCCCCTTTTCCCACATCAGCCGGTGGGCTTCGTGAAGGGTCGCCTCCGGGCCGATGGTGATCACCGGCCGCTTCATCACGTCCTTGACCAGCATCGCCCTTACCTTACCGCTACTTCTCGTAGGGCTTGCCGATCGCGGCCGGCGGCCGGGCGCGGCCGATGAAGCCGGCGAGCACCAGCATGGTGAGCACGTAGGGGAAGGCCTGCAGGATCGGCGAGGGCAGCACCCCGGCCCCCTCGATCTGGATCCGGAAGGCCTCGGCGAAGCCGAAGAGCAGGGTGGCCCCGAGGATGCCGAAGGGGTGCCACTTGCCGAAAATCAGTGCCGCGAGGGCGATGAAGCCGCGGCCCGCGGCCATCATCCGGATGAACTGGTTGATCTGGTCGATCGAGAGGTAGGCGCCGGCGATCCCGGCGAGCACGCCGGAGAGCAACACCCCCTGGTAGCGCATCAGGAAGACGTTGATCCCGAGCGAATCGGCGGCCTCGGGGTGCTCGCCCACCGAGCGGAGCCGGAGCCCCCAGGGGGTCTTGAAGAGGGCGAAGTAGGTGACGGGGACGAGCACGAAGGCGAGGTAGACGAGGGGGCTTTGATCCAGGATCCGGCCGAGCGGGGTGGCGAAGAAGTCCTGCAGGAAGGGGAGGTAGGAGGAGATCGGCAGGATGCGGTGGACCACCTCCTTGCTGGCGGTGGTGTTGTGGTAGAGGAAGAGCAGGACGATCGAGGGCAGGCCGAAGGAGAGCATGTTGATCGCGGTGCCGGAGACGATCTGGTCGGCGCGGTAGCGGATCGAGACCACCGCGTGGATCCAGGCGGTGATCACCCCGGCGACGATCGCCGCCAGCACCCCCACCCAGGGGATCCACCAGATGCGGACGTTGGGGTCCTGGGCCAGGTAGGGGGCCTCGAGCAGCTGCACCGTCACCGCCGCCGCCAGGGCGCCGAAGTTGATGATCCCCTCGAGGGCGATGTTGACCACGCCGGAGCGCTCGTTGAACATGCCGCCGAGGGCGGTAAAGAGCAGCGGGGTGGTCTGCCGGAGGGCGCCGGCGACGAGGGCAACCAGGAAGGCGGTGGAGAGGATGTCCATCTAGGCCACCTCCTTTTCCCGCTCGGGGGCAAGGCGTTTTAGGAACTCGGCGGCGAGCAGAGGGTCGGTGAAGTAGCGGGGCAGGAAGCCGCCGGCGGCGATGAAGAGCACGATCAAAGCCTCGAGCACCAGGACGAGCTCGCGGCTGATCCCGAGCTGCAGGTTGAGCTGCAGCCCGCCGGTGAGGAGCACGCCAAAGAGCCCGGCGGCGAGCGTGACCCCGATCGGGGTGTTCTGCCCCATCAGGGCCACGGCGATGCCGTCGAAGCCGACGTTGTAGGGAATCGACTGCTTGAAGCGGTACTCGTCGATGCCGCCGCCGAGCACGTAGTGGGTGGCGGCGAGCCCCGCCAGCGCCCCGGCGATCGCCATGGTGAGGACGAGCTTTTGGGTGATCTTGACCCCGGCGTACTCCGCCGCCTTGGGGGCGAGCCCCACCGCGCGGAGCTCGAAGCCGTGCTTGGTGCGCCACATGTAGAAGTTGTAGAAGGCGACCGAAAAGAGCGCGATCAAGAAGGCGCCATTCAGCCGCACCGAGGCGAGGTCGGCGCCCACCTGGGCGGGGATTCCGGGGAGCAGCCCGCCCACCAGGTAGCCGGCCACCGCCGCCGCCAGCGAGGCGAGGACGCGGGGGCCGAGCTCGAGCTTCCGGAAGAAGAGGTAGTAGCCGAGGAGGAGGAGCAAGAGCGCGAGCGGCAACGCGAGCGAGAGCTCCCCGGGGCCCGCCCCTTTGAAGCCGAGCAGGTTCAAAAATAGCGGGATCCGGGCGGCCTCGCTGATCTCGAGGCTTTTCGGCTCGTAGCCCGGGGCCTTGAAGGGGAAGTGGACCACGTGCCCGAAGAACGACCACTCGTTCTTCGAGAGAAGAAGCAGCATCACCGAAAGGGCGACGTAGTTCATCATGATCGTGTTGATCACCTCGTGGGCCCCAAAGCGGGCCTTGAGCCAGCCCGGGATCGCGCCCCAGAAGGCCCCGCCCAAAGCCGCGGCGGCGATCGCCGCCGGTAGCACCAGGAGCTTGGGCCCGGGGAGGTAGAGCCCGGCGAACATGGCGAAGACCGCGCCCATGATCAGCTGCCCCGGGGCGCCGATGTTGAAAAGCCCCGCCTTGAAGCCGAAGGCCACGCTGAGCCCGGTGAAGATCAGGGGCGTCGCGATCAGCGCCGACTGGAAGAGACCGGGGAGGGTGAGCACCGGGCCGAAGAGGAGCTGGAAGGTGTAGGTGACGAGGTCGAGCTTGGCCACCAGGTAGCCGTAGGTGGAAAGCGGCTCCCGGAGCCCGGGGATCGGCCGGAGCAGCCAGACCAAGACGCCCCCCGCCACCATCGCGAGCAGGAGGCTTACCGCCGGCACCACCACCCCGCGGTAGCGGACCAAGAGCCCGGCCCCGCCGGGGGTGTGCATCCGCGCGAGGACCAAGAGGAAAAGGGCGTAGAAGAACTGGAGGTAGAGCCCCAAGGAGAGCGAGTAGCGCTTGAGGGGCGGCCGGCGGGCGCCGGCCTCGAGAGCAGCGGCGTTGATCTCGGCCACCTGGCGGTAAAAGAGAAAGGCTTCGAGCGCAAAAAACAAAAGCCCAAGCCCCCCGAGCACGTAGAGCGCCTGGACCCGGGCCCGGCCCTTTAGGAAGAGGTAAGCGAGGCTCGCGAGGGCAGCCAGCGCCACCCAGACCCAAAACGCCAGCGGGACCCAGGCCAGGTCGAACTCGGGGACGCGGGTGCCCCCGGGGTTGACCAAGCCGAAGGGGGCGAGGAGCACCCCCTTGCCGCCGAAGGCGCGCTTGATCACGAACCAGGGGCTCACCGCCGCGAGAAGGGCGAAGAACAGGCTTACCAGGGGGACAAGGGCGCGGCTCACGGGGGGTTATTTTACGCCAGTTCCCGCCGTAAGATGCGCCCGTGGACCCGAACTGCCGGAATCCCCGCCAGGTACGCGAAATGTTCGACGAGATCGCGCCCCGCTACGACCTTTTGAACCACCTGCTCTCCTTCGGCGTCGACTGCCGCTGGCGCAAGGCCGCCGCCGAGGCCGCCCTCGCCAAGGGGCCGCGGCGGATCTTGGACGTGGCCACCGGCACCGGGGATCTGGCGATCCTTCTAAAGCGGATTTGCCCCGAGGCCGAGGTGGTGGGGCTCGACTTCGCCCCCCAGATGCTCCGGCGGGCGCGGAAGAAGGCGGCGCGGGCCGGGGTGGAGCTTACCCTGGTCGAGGGCGACGCGCTCGCGATGCCCTTTCCCGACGGCAGCTTCGACGTGCTGACGGTGGCCTTCGGGTTTCGCAACTTCGCCGACTACGAGGCCGGCCTCCGGGAGTTTCACCGGGTCCTCGCCCCCGACGGGCGGGCGGTGATCCTCGAGTTTCCCCCGCCGCCGAAGCGGGCGTTTGGGCGGCTGGTGCGGTTTTACTACCACCGGGTGCTGCCGGCGATCGGGGGGCTGCTCTCGGGCAAGCCCCAGGCCTACCGCTACCTCCCCGAGTCGGTGGAGCGCTTCCCCGAGCCCGAGCGGATGGCCGAGATGATGAAGGCGGCGGGTTTTACCCCCGAGGTCCGGCTCTTGACGGGGGGGCTCGCCGGGCTCTTTATAGGGGATAAGGGTGCTTGAGCTCGCGCTCTTTTCGCCCGAGGTCCCGCCCCGGCTCGCGCTCGCGCTCGAGCTCGCGCGCGAGGCCATCGCCGGGCAGGTCTACGAGAACCCGGTGGCCCGCCTCCGCCACGCCCCCGCCGGGGTGCTCTGCGAGTTCAAGGCCCCGCTTTCCGGCGTCTACGCCCGGCTGGGGCCGGCGGTGGCCGAGGTAGTGGGCGAGCGGGAGGCCCGGAGGGTGGTCTGGGAGGCGCTCGCCCGGGCCGAGGAGGGCGGCGAGATCCTCGTCGTCTACGACGAGCGGCGTTACTACACCAACGTGCCCGAGCCCGAGGGCGAGCCGCTCCTCCGCCCGCCCTATAGCCTCCTCCTCCGGGCCGGGCGGGAGCGCTGGGGGCTTTTCTTCACCGGGCGGGAGTTCCTTTACTTCCGGCTCGCGGCGGGGTTGCCGGTGCTCGGCCCGGTGCGCGAGTAAAATCGCCAGGGTGGAAGGGTTCGAGGTTCTGGTGGTGGGGGCCGGCTTCGCCGGCAGCGAGGTCGCCTACCGGCTGGCCCGGTCCGGGCGGCGGGTGCTGCTCCTCACCCAGAGCCTGGACTCACTCTTTCTGCCGGTGACCCCGGTGACCGACCCCCCCGCCGAGGGGACGCTCTTTGCCGAGGTCTACGAGGAGGGCCTGCCGCCCTTCTTGCTCCACGCCCGGGCCAAGTGGAGGCTCGAGGCCGAGCGGCCCCGGCTCCACCTCTTGCAGGCCACCGCCACCGCCCTTTGGGTGGAGGACGGCCGGGTGGTCGGGGTTCGGACCTGGGAGGGGCCCTCCTACCGCGCCCCCCGGGTGGTGCTGGCGGTGGGGACCTTCCTCGGGGCCCGGCTTTCCGTGGGCCAGATCGAGGAGCCCGCGGGACGGCTCGGGGAAGCCGCCTACGACGACCTTTTCGAGGACTTGAAGCAGCGGGGGTTCGCCTTCGTGCCGGCGGAGCAGCGGGCCGCGCCCTACAAGGGGGCGCCCGGCTACCGGGTGCGGTTTTACCGCTTCGCGGACGGCGAGTGGGACCCGGAAAGCTTCCGCCTATTTCGGCTCGAGGGGCTCTACGCCGTCGGCGCCTGCACTCTCGGCGGGCGGAGCTACCGCGAGGAGAGCCTCGCCGGCGCCCGGCTCGGCGAGCTGCTTCTCGGCGAGCTCGAGCACCCTTCGGGCGAAGGCGCTTAGGGGCACGCGCCTTGGGTCGGTGCCGGGCCAGGCTCCCCGGGCGTGGAGCAGGATGGCCACGATCTTCCGGTGGGTCAAGGCAAAGCGGAGGGTGCCGAGGATCCGGGCCTTGGCCAGCCCAAAGCGGCGGAGGAGGCGCTTTGGGTCCTCGTCGAGGGGCGGGCTGAAAAGCCCCCGCCAGGGCGGCTCGCTTCGCCTTTCCAGTACGGGCCCGCCCCGGCCCTCGAGGTAAAGGGCGAAAAGCCGCCAGGGGCGCGCCTTCCGGGCGAGGGGGGCGGGGTAGCGCGCG
>WFXV01000047.1 GCA_015490435.1 Thermaceae bacterium | reverse complement strand
GAGCGCGCCCTGGCCTTCGACTCCGCGGATATCGAAGGGGTCATTGAGGGCATCGACGTCCTCAAAGAGCGCTTTGCCGAGCTCATGGAGCAGGGGCGGCGGGAGGTGCTCCCCATCATTGAGGGGAAGACCGGGGACAAAGCGGTGGAGGCGGTGCTCAACCACTTCATGGACGAAGCCGAGCGCGAATCGTTCTACGCCTATTTCCGCGAGCTCCAAGAGGCCTACGAGATCCTTTCGCCCGACCCCTTCTTGCGCCCCTTCCTTGAGGACTACCAGAAACTGGTCGAGATCTACCGCCTCTTGCGGGAAAACTTTGAGCCCCACGTTCCGGTCGACAAGTCATTCTTGCGCAAGACCGCGGAGATCGTCCAAGAAAACACCTCGATCAAAAGCGTCCAGCCCCCCACCCAAACCCACGCCCTTACCGCCGACGCCCTGCTCGCCTTAGCCAGCGAAGACACACCGGAGACGGTCAAGGTCTTTAACCTGCTCCGCGAGCTCTACCGCCTGGTGGCCGCAAGGGCCAAGGAGGAGCCCCACCTGATTCCTATTGGAGAACGGGCGGAGGCCATCCGCAAGGCCTTTGAAGAGCGGCAGCTTAGTAGCCAAGAAGCCTTAAAGAATCTGGAAGAGCTCGTTCAGCAGCTCAAGCAGGCCGAAGAAGAGCGCACCGAAAGCGACCTGAGCCTGGAGGCGTTTGCGGTGAAGTGGTGGCTTAGCGTGCATAAACGCTTGCCTCCTGACGACGCCGAGCGCCTGGCGCAAAAGCTCGAATCCGCCTTTCAGGAGCATCCCCACTGGATCCGTTCCGGGCGGCAGGAGGCCGACCTCCGCAGGGCGCTTTACAAAGCCCTTCTTGAAGCAGGGGTCAAGGACTTTGTGGGCTGGACGAGCGACATTCTTACCTTCCTGCGAAAGAGGTTCGCATGAACCCGGCAGACCGCGAGCTACTGGTTGCAGAAACCCGCTATTGGGCGCGGGAGATTGGCGTGGAGGATGCACTTCTCGAAATCCACGTGCGCCCCATGCGGAAAAAGTGGGCCAGTATCTCGACCCGCGGCAGGCTCAGCCTAAGCACCGATCTTTTGGAACAACCCGCCGAGTTCAGGCGGCAGGTAATCGTGCACGAGCTCGTGCACCTAAAGCTGCGCCACGGAAAGCACACCAAGCTTTTCCGCGCCCTGGTCCGCGCCTACTTGGCGAAGGCCGCAGGCTAGCCCTCGCCCTTAAACCGCCTCCAGCGCTCGAAAGCAGCGATGGCGCGGGGGAAGCCGAAGAAGAGCGCGGCCTGGAGGAGGGTCTCGCGGATCTCCTTTTCGCTCGCGCCGTTTTGAAGCGCACCCTTAAAGTGGGTCGCGATTTCGGGAGGGCTCCCCAGGCCCACGAGGGCGGTGATGGCGAGGAGCTCGCGGGTCTTCAGGTCGAGCCCCTCGCGGGAGAGGACCTCCCGGTAGGCGAAGTCTTCGATGTAGCGGGCGAGGTCGGGGTCGAGGGCAGCGAGGCGCGCGCGGATCTTCTCCTCGTCCTCGCCCCAGATGCCTTTGAGGGCGTCCATGGGCTTAGCGTAGCAACCTCTTTTTCTCCCGGGCGGAGCGCTCCTCGTCCTCGCCCGCACCGATGAAGGAAAAATGCTGGCGCAGCGCCTCGCGGACGATCTCCGACTGGGTCTTCCCCTGCCGCAGGGCCTCGGCCCTTAAGGCTTCGTGGAGCTCCTTCGGTAAGCGAAGGGTGAAGCGCTTCATGGCCCTAAGCCGAGAATACCCGCTCGAGCTCCATGAGGCTCTCGGGGCTCCCCATCGCCGTCACCCGGTCGCCCAGCCTGAGCTGGGTGTAGCCGTGGGTGACGATCGCCTCGTCCCCGCGGTGGATGGCGAGCACCAGCACGTCGGCGGGAAGCCTGAGTTCGCGAAGGGGCACCCCATCGAGGGCCGGGTCCTCGACGATGAAGTCGCGCACCTGCTGGCCCTCCTCCTCCCCCAGAAAGAGCGCCACCGCCCCCGGGCTCTGGACGTACTGGGCGAGGAGGTGCACGGTGGCGGTGGTGGGGTCCACCACCTGGCAGCCTGCCTCCCGGTAGGCGGAAAGGGGCAGCTTCCCCTGCCGCCGGGCGATCCGAAGCGAAAGCCCCCGCTCCGCGAGCTCGCGGCAGAGCGCGAGGTTCTCCTCGTCGGTGAGCAGAAAAATCGCGGCCTCCGCCCGGCCGGACGGGGGCCCCTCGTACACCGTGACCAAAAGTCCCTGCCCCTTTAGGGCCTCGGCCCGCTCGGGGTCCCTTGTAAAGAGCTCGGGCTGCCAGCCCGAAGCCCGGAGCCTGCGGCAGAGCGCGATCGCCTGGTGGTCGTCGCCGAAGATCCAGACCCGGCGGCTCCTCGCCCGGCGGCGCCGCGCCTCGCCCACCCAGAGGAAGGCCTGCTTGAGCATCGGGGGGCCCACCACCTGGTTGAGCACCACCTGGGCCACCACCAACGTGGCGAAGGTCTCCCCGAACCCGGGGAAGGTGTCGGCGACCTTCTTGGCAAGGCCCAGCGCCACCCCCGCCTGGGTGACGAAGGCGAGCCCCGAGGCCAGCGCCACCCGGGGGCGCTCGCCCGCGACCAGCGCGCCCAGACCGCTCCCCACCACGAAGGCCAGGAGGCGGGTGATGAAAAGCCCGAGCGCCACCGGCCAGGTGGCGGCCAGCACGTCGAGGGCGAGGGAGGCCCCGGTCAGGGTGAAGAAGGCGATGAAGACCGCCGGCGAGAGGGCGGCGATGAGGCGGGTGAACTCGTCCCGAAAGGGGCTTGCGTTCACGATCCAAAAGGCCGCTAGCACGCCGGCGAGGAGCGGCTCGGGGGTCACCGGCTGGTGGAACCAGTGCAGCGTGGCCTCCTCCAGGCCCCGGGCGAGTACGAACCCCCCGTAGCCGAGGAGCAAGAGCCCGAGCCCCTTAGAAAACGGGGCGAGCCGGGCCGCGAGCAGGCGCAGAAGCAGGAAGTAGAGCACGTAGCCGAGGGCCAGGGAGAGGAGCAGGTCGGTGAGGAGCACGGGGAGGAAGAGGGCGCTCAAGGGGGCGCCGCTCACCCAGGAGCGGGCGAGCTCGAGCCCCACGGTAAAGAGCACGATGACCACCACGTCCGAGACCACCGTGGTCCCGAGCACCAGCTGGGTGAAGGGCCCCTTGGCGGAGAGCTCCTTGATCACCGCGATCGCCGAGGAGGGCGAGCGGGCGAGCAGGATGACCGCCATCAAGAAGGCGAAGGCGAGCGCCGCCCCCTCCCCCAGGCCCCGGGCCTCGGGGAGCGCGGGAAGGAGGCGGAGCGTGACCCAGACCCCGAGCCCGAGCACCGCGAGAACCTGGAAGAGGCTGACCAGGAGGATCGCCCGGGCCCGATTCCGAAGCTCCGGCAGGTAGAGCTCGGCCCCGGCGGCGAAGGCGATCACCGCCAGCGCCATCTCGTCCACGAAGCGCAGGCGCAAGAGCTCCTCGTGCCCGATCAGCCCGAGGACGTAGGGCCCGATCAGGATCCCGGCGAAGAGGAAGCCGGTGATCAGCGGGAGGTCGTACCTCGCGAAGTAGTCGCCGATCTGCTTGGCGGCGAGCGCGAGGACGGCAAAGCTCGCAAGGACGAGGAGCAGTTCGAGGACCGCCTGCACGAAGCTTCTCCTATAGCGCCTTCAAGACCGGGACGATGCCCTCCTCCGGCCGCACCAGGAGCGCCCGCATCCCGAGCTTCTTCGGCGCCTCGTAATCGGCGTCGGGCCGGTCGCCCACGAAGAGGACCTCCCCGGGGCGGAGCTCGAACTCAGCGAGCGCCCTTTGGTAGATCGCGGGGTCGGGCTTTTGCACCCCGAGCAGGGCGGAGGCGTAGATCCTCTCGAAGAACCCGGCGAGCCCCATGGCCTCGAGGATCTCCGGGAGGAGCACGTCCCAGTTCGAGACCGCGGCGAGCCGGAGCCCCCGCCGGCGGAGCTCGGCGAGGACCTCGGGGGTGCCCGGCGTCTTGGGCCAGAGATCGGGGTCCCGCCAGTTTTCCACCAGCCAGTCGGCGATTCGCTCGGGGTCAAGGACCCCGAGCCCGGCGAGCAGGCGGCGGTCGAACTCGCGCCAGAGCGCGATCGCCGCCTCGCGGTCGCGGGCGGCCATGTGGTGGGCCTCGTAGAAGGCGTAGGCCTCCCGTGCCGCCTGGGGAAGGCGGTGCCAGTCGGCGGTCTCGCTGAAGCGCTCGAGCACCCGGGGCAGCCAGGTACGGGGGTCGGTGTGGATCAGGGTGCCGCCCACGTCGAAGAAAACCGCCCGCACCATGGCAAGAGGATACCCGACCGCGCGCGCCTGCGCGGGCCTTGCGAAATCCGCTCAAGTTCGCGCATAATCGAAAACAAGGAGTCAGGAATGAGCTTTTCCCTGGAGCGGAAACGCCGGATCCTCGCGTTGCTCGAGGCCCGGGGCGGGATGCGCACCGCCGAGATCGCCCGCGAGCTCGGGGTCAGCGAGGCCACCGTCCGACGGGACCTCGCCGAGCTCGCCCGCGAAGGGCGCGTCGAGCGCACCCACGGCGGGGCCCTGCCGCTTTCCATGGGCACCGCCGCCG
>WFXV01000046.1 GCA_015490435.1 Thermaceae bacterium | reverse complement strand
ACCAGGAGCTCCTCGCCGAGGCGCTCTCGCGCCGCGCCGGGCGCAGGGTGCACTTCCGGGTCCCGAAGCGCGGGGAGAAGAAAAAGCTGCTCGAGCTCGCCGAGAAAAACGCCCGCGCCGCCCTCGAGACCGAGATGGCCCGGCTCGAGCGTAAGGGCGAGCACCCCGCATTGAAGAGCCTCGCCGAGGCCCTCGGCCTCTCCGCCCGGCCCTGGCGGATCGAGGGGGTGGACATCTCCACCCTCTTCGGCGAGGCCACGGCGGCGGCGATCGTGGTCTTCGAGGGGGGCAAGCCCAAAAAGGGCGAGTACCGCCGGATGCAGATCCGCGCCGCCGCCGGACACGCCGACGACTACGCCGCCATCGAGGAGGCGGTCTACCGCCGGTTCACCGGCCGGCTCTCACACCTCCCGGTCCCGGACCTCCTCCTCATCGACGGCGGCCTCGGCCAGGTCCGCGCCGCCCAGAAGGCGCTCGAGCGCGCCGGGCTCCGGGTGCCGCTCGTGGGCCTCGAAAAGCGGGAGGAGACCCTCGTCACCCCCGAAGGCCGGCGGCTCCGGCTCCCCCTCGACCACCCCGGCCTCAGGCTTTTGATCCACGTCCGCGACGAGGCCCACCGCTTCGGCGTCCGCTACAACCGCGAGCGGCGGGGCAAGAAGATCCTAAAGAGCTTCTTCGAGGGCATCCCCGGGATCGGGGAGCGGCGCCGGCAGGCGCTGGCCGAGCGCTACCCCAGCCTCGAGGCCCTCCGCGCCGCCAGCGTCGAGGAGCTCGCCCGCGTGCCCGGCATGACCCGGGCCGCCGCCCAAAGCCTGAAGCGTGCCCTGGAGGAGCGCCTTGCGGGCCGCGGTTAGCGCCCTTTGGATCCTGCTCTTCTACCTCCTCGGCGAGGGGCTCGCCCGCCTCTTCGGCCTGCTTCCGGGCTCGCTTTGGGGGATGCTCCTCCTCTTTCTCGCCCTGAGGCTCGGTCTTCCCGAGAGCGGGGTCGCCCCCGCGGCGAGGATGCTCCTCCGGCTGATGCCGCTTTTCTTCGTGCCGGTGGGGGTCGGTGTCCTCGCCTACCGCGAACTGCTCCTTACCCACGCGGCGGCGGTGGCGCTCGCCATCGTCCTCGGGACCCTCATTACCCTGGCGGTTCCGGCGTTGCTTTTGGAGCGACGATGAGCCTCCTGTTCCTGACCCTCCTCCTCTACTTCGCCGCCGAAACCCTCTACCGGCGCTTCCCCCGCCCCTGGCTGAACCCGGTGCTCATCGCGGGCGTCCTGGTCGCCGCCTTTTTGCTCCTCGCCGGGGTGCCCCTTTCCCGCTACCAGGAGGCCACCGGGCCGCTCGTGTGGCTACTAAAGCCTGCAGTGGTGGCGCTCGGCTACGCCATGCACCGGGAGTGGCGCGCGATCCGGGAAAACGCCCCTCGTTTCCTTCTCGGGGTGGCCGCCGGGGCCGCGGTCAGCCTGAGCCTGACGCCGCTCATCGCCCGCGCCCTCGGAGCCCCGGAGGCGCTCCAGCGGGCGCTCGCCTTCAAGTCGGTGACCTCCGGGATCGCGGTGGACTTGGCGCCCCTCTACGGCGCCGACCCCGCGCTCACCGTGCCGCTCGTGATCCTGACCGGCATCCTGGGGGCGGTGCTGGGGCCACCCCTTTTCCGCCTCCTCCGGGTGCGCCGGTCCTTCGCCCGGGGCACTGCCCTCGGCACCGCGAGCCACGGCATCGGCACCGCCCGCGCCGCCGAGGAGGGGAGCGAGGCCCTCGCCGCCGCCGGGCTGGCGATGGCCGCGGCCGGGCTCATCACCGGGCTCTTGGCCCCCTTTTTGCTCCCCCTTCTCGGCCTCGGGTAGGATAGGCGCTTGATGCGCGACGTCAAGGCTGAAATCCGCGCCGCCCTAAAGAGCGCCCTGGAAAAGCTCGGGGTCGAGCCCCCGGCGTCCATCCCGGTGGAGCTTGCCCCCAAGGAGAAACCCGGCGACTACGGCACCCCGCTCCCCTTCCAGCTCGCCCGGGTCTTGAGGAAACCCCCGCCCAAGATCGCCGAGGAGCTCGC
>WFXV01000045.1 GCA_015490435.1 Thermaceae bacterium | reverse complement strand
CGGCGGGGCCGCGCCGGCCAAACCCGCCGCGGCCCCGCCGACCCAGGCGCCGGGGCCGCGGTCTCCGGCTTGGGCGCCGGCGGCTTGGGCTTTTCGGGCGCCGGGGCCGGGACCTTCTTGTAGGCCTCGAGTGCCTGGCCGAGCTTGGTCACGAGCTCGGCCACCTTCGCCCGGTAGCCCTCGAGGTCCCCGGAGGCCAGCGCCGCCAGGGCGTCGACGAAGTCCTTGGGCCGCACGTCCCGGACCCGCGGCGAGTCCTGAATAATGAGGAAGAGCCCGTAGGCCTTGGAGACCAGGGCATAGGCGTGGACCCGGTTCTCGCCGTCGCCGGCGAGCTCCAGGCTCTTGACGATGGCGTTTAGGTAGGCCTCCTCGAAGAGCCGGCGCAGCCCCTCGAGGTCCTTCTTCTCGGCGAAGCGGAGCGCCGCCTCCTTCAGCGTCTCGGGCCGGGCACTCGCCTCCACCAGCCGGTCGAGCAGGGGCTTCGCGGTCTCCAGGTCCCCGGCCGCCACCGCCTCGAAGAAGGCGTCGTAGAGGGCCTTGGCGAAGGCCCCGCGGACCACCCAGAGCCGCCCCTCGAGGTCGGCCTTGCTTTTGCGGGCCACCGAGACCCGCGCGTCCTTGAGCGCCTGTTCGATGCCGGCGGCGATTACCGGGGGAAGCGGCTCCTTGCCCTTGGCGAAGGCCTTCTGGGCGTCCTCCACCAGGACCAGGGCCTGGGCCGGGTCCTTGGCCAAGACCCTCTTGGCCTCGAGCACCTTGGGCATGACCTCGTCGTAGAGGCCCGCCGCCGGGGGCAAGGCCGCCAGCGCCCAGGCCAGGAGCAAGACCCCGGCCGCCGCCAAACCCTTTCGCATCATTCCTGACCTCCTTCGGCAGAGAGCTCGGCCAAGCGGGTCAGCACCCGACCGAGGTTGGCGTCCCGCTTGGTCACCACCGCCACCACGTATTCTCCCAGAGGGCGAAGGAACACCTGGGCCTCCTTGACCACAAGATACGCCACCCTATAGCCGCGCCGCCGGGCAATCAGCTGGTGGGCGGCGAAGAGCAGCCGGGGAAGCCCCTGCGAGGCCCCGGGAAAGCGCATCTCCGCCCGGCCGCTCTTGATGAGCGCCACCCCCAGGGCGCCCTCCTCCCGGGCGAGCTCGGTGAGCAGCCGTTCGCGCTCGGCGGCGTCGGCGAGGTTCACCCGGCGCACCGCCCGCGGCGCCTCCTCGCGCGGCGCCGGGGCCTGCCGCCGGGCCATCGCCTTGATCCGCTCGATCGCCTCGGCGTAGGCCCCGCCCCCGGTGAAGACCGGGATGATGTTCTGGATCTCGGAGAGCAAGGGGCCCTCGGCGAGCCGCACCCAGTCGGCGGGACGGTCGCCGAGCCCGCTTCGCTTCCGGGCCCGCAGGATGAGGTTCCGGCTGGCCGCGGGTGGGATGCCGTAGCTCGACAGCGCCTCGACGATTAGCTCTTCGGCCTCCTGCATAGATCCCCTTAGTCGGGCATTATACGCGCCCTATTCGCCGAGCTTGAGGGAAGGATCCACCCCGCCCTCGACCCAAAACGCGCCCCCGGGGAGGACCTCCTTCTTCCAAACGGGGAGGATCAGCTTGACCCGCTCGATGGCGTAGCGGGCAGCCTCGAAGGCCTCTGGGCGGTGGGGACTCGAGACCACGATCACGATCGAGGCCTCGGCGGGGTTCACCCGGCCCAGGCGGTGCCCGATCGCGATCCGCCCGAGGCCCCAGCGCGCGCGCATCTCACCGGCGATCTGGGCGAGGACGCGCTCGGCCATCTCGGGGTAGGCCTCGTAGACCAGGTGGTCCACCTCCTGGCCCCGGTTCGGGCTCCGGGTCGTGCCCAAAAAGACCACGCTGGCGCCGTACGGGGGCCGGACCGCCCAGGCCACGAGCTCGGGGAGAAGGGGCTCGAGCGGCGCCTCGGTGAGAAAGAGCCGCTCCTCCCCCCCGCCCGAGACCGGCGGCAGGAAGGCGAGCTCGTCGCCGTCTTGCAGCCGGGTATCCCGGTCCGCGAAGGCGGCGTTCACCGCCGCCATCCCCTCCCCAAGTGCGAGGCCGGGAAACCGCGCCTCGAGCGCCCGGGCCGCGTCGCCCACGGTGGCGCCGTCGGGGAGCTCGAGGTTGAGCTCCCCCTCCCCGGCCGCTTCCTTGTAGGCCGCGAAAAGCCGCACCCTAATCCGCATGCTCCCCTCCCAGCACGCTCCCTAGGGTATACGCCACGCTGAGGGCGTCGCGGTAACGCATCCGACCGGGGCCGAGGAGCGTGACCTCCCCCCGCCAGGCGGCCCGCAGAAAACCCACCTGCACCGCCGCGGTCCCGCCCTCCAGGCGCAGGTTCACGCCCCCGGGAGGGGCGAGCGGGCCGGGGGCAGGCTCCTCGGCGAGGGCGAGGAGGCGCCTCAAGAACCCGGGGTCGCTGGCCTCGGGCTCGGAGAAGAGCTCGCCAATCCCCTCGAAAAACCGCTCCCCCCGGGCGGTACCCAGGGCCCCGGCGAGGGCGCGAAAGAGCGCGTCCATCTGGGGCGAGCTTCCCTTGAGTTCGGCGAGCTCCTCGGGGCGGCGGGGGTGCCGCAAGACCTCCTCGGCCTGGGCCAAGAGCGCCTCCGAGGGCTCGAAGGGTAGGAGGAGCGTGCCCTCGCGGAGCCGCCCCCCCTCGAGCACCGCCACCGCCAGCACCCGCCGCCCGGAAAGCGGCGAGAGGTGCACCCGCAGAATCTTCGGCGACTCCAGGGGCAAAAGCCGGAGCACCGCCGGGTAGCGGGCGAGCCGCGCCGCCATCTGGGCCGCCAGCCGGGGCCAGTCCTGGCCCGCGCGCTCGAGGGCGTCGGCCAGCACCCGGGCGGTGGACTCGGGAAGGGGTTTTGGGGGCAAGAGGCCGAGCGCGTAGGTCCTGAGCCCGAGCTCGGTGGGCACCCGCCCGGCCGAGGCGTGGGGCTTTTCCACCAGCCCCAGCGCCTCGAGGTCGGCGAGGTCGTAGCGCACGGTGGCGGGGCTGACCCCGAGGTCCCCGGCGAGCACCGCCGAGGGGATGGGGCGCTTGGCCTCGACGTAACGTTCGACAAGCCGGGCGAGGAGCCGCTTTTGGCGCTCGGTCACGTTTTCATTCTACTTCCGGCAGGGCCGCGTGCAGAGTGTACCAGTGATCATGAACGGGATGCCAGTTTCTCATTTACGATTTGCAGGAAAACGGCGTTTCCGTGCATTTCGTACACGCGTTTTTGCTCATTCGTCCTCTTCCCTCTTGACAGCATGATTATGCAACCGCTACCCTTGGGGGCGTATGGAGGTGAGGGAGTGACGAAACGACTACCGCTCGCGGCCCTGGCCTTCCTCGGCCTGGCCCTGGCCGAGGGGGCGGTGGACACCGGCGTCACCGCCTGGATGCTGGTCTCCACCGCGCTGGTGCTCTTGATGACCCCGGCGCTCGCCTTCTTCTACGGCGGGCTGGTGGGGCAGAAGAACGTGCTCAACACCATGGCGATGAGCTTCGCGGCGCTCGCCGCCGGCGGCGTCGCCTGGGCGGTGCTTGGCTACAGCCTGGCCTACGCCGAGGGGAACGCCTTCATCGGGGGGCTTGGCTACGCCCTTCTGCAGGGTTTCCTGGAAAAGGGCAAGATGGTCGTCTCCGACGGGATGCCCGCCCTGCTCGACGTCGCCTTCCAGGGGACCTTCGCGATCATCACCGCCGCCCTGATCTCGGGCTCGCTGGTGGGCCGGATGCGCTTTTCCGCCTGGCTCATCTTCTCCACCCTCTGGATCCTCTTCGTCTACGCGCCGCTCGCCCACTGGGTCTGGGGCGACGGGCTGCTCTCGGGCGCCCTCGACTTCGCCGGCGGTACCGTGGTCCACATCAACGCCGCCATCGCCGGTGTGGTGGGCGCGCTCTTGCTCGGCCCCCGGCGGGAGTTCGGCCGGGTCGCCTTCCTGCCCCACAACATCCCCTTCGTGCTCCTGGGCGCCGGGCTGCTCTGGTTCGGCTGGTTCGGCTTCAACGGCGGCAGCGCCTACGGCGCCAACGAGTCCGCCGCGCTCGCCTTCACCAACACCTTCCTGGCCCCGGCGATGACCGCGCTCGTCTGGATCGTCCTCGACTACCTCGCAAGCGGCAAGGCCACCGCCGTGGGCCTCGCCACCGCGATCGTGGTGGGGCTGGTGGCGATCACCCCGGCGGCCGGCTACGTCGGGCCCCTGGGGGCGCTTTGGATCGGGGCGCTCGCCGCCTTCCCCAGCTTCTACTTCATCCGGATCCGGCCGCGGCTCGGGCTCGACGACTCCCTCGACGTCTTCGGCGCCCACGGCCTGGGCGGGATCACCGGCGCGATCCTCACCGGCGTCTTCGCCTCCGCCGCCTGGGGCGGGACCGCCGGGGGGCTCGAGGGCAACTGGGCCCAGGTCCTCATCCAGGTCAAGGCGGTGGTCTACGCGATCGTCTACAGCGCCGTCGGCACCGCGGTCCTCCTCTACCTCACCCGGGTGTTCGTCCCCCTTAGGGTGAGCGAGAAGGACGAGCTCGTGGGGCTCGACGCCGTCCTCCACGGCGAGGAGGCCTACCCGGTCACCGAGGGCGCGATCCTGGTGGCCGAGGAAGGGGGTAAGCGGTGAAGCTGATCGTCGCCATCGTCCGCCCGGAGAAGCTGAACGACGTGCTCGAGGCCCTCTTCAAGGCGGAGGTGCGCGGGCTCACCATCAGCAAGGTGATGGGCCACGGCGGGGGGACCGAGCGGGTCGAGACCTACCGCGGCACCACCGTGAAGATGGGGCTTTACGAGAAGGTGAAGCTCGAGATCGGAGTCTCCGACTCCTTCGTCGAGCCCACGATCCGGGCGATCCTCTCCGCCGCCCGCACCGGCGAGGTGGGGGACGGGAAGATCTTCGTCCTACCGGTGGAGAAGGTGATCCGCATCCGCACCGGCGAGGAGGACGAGGCCGCGGTGACCCCGGTGAAGCCGGGCGAGGGCTAAAAAACCCTGACTACCCTCGGGCCGGGCGCTGCCCGGCCCGATCTTTATCGCATAAATATTGACCTCCCCCGGCCGGGGGTGGGATAATCGCCTACGGAAAGGGGGTATGAAACGATGAAGAAGGTGCTGCTCGCGTTGGCGGCGCTTTTCGCGCTCGGCTTTGCCGGCGCGGAGCGCTGGGACATGCACGTCGCTTGGCCGCCGGCCAACTTCCATACCAAGGGAGTCGTGCGCTTTGCCGACCTGGTCAAGGCCAAGTCTGGCGGCAAGCTCGAGATCGTGGTGCACCCCGGCGGCGCGCTCGGCTTCAAGGGCGCCGAGATCCTCCGGGTGGTCCGCGACGGCACCCTGCCCATCGCTGAGGTGCTGATGGGCAACGTCCAGGGCGACGAGCCCATCTTCGGGCTCACCTCGCTCCCGCTCCTCGCCGGGAGCTACGACGACGCCTGGCGGCTCTACCAGATCGCGAAGCCCTACTACGAAAAGGCCCTGGAGCGGAACAACGCCAAGCTACTCTACGCCGTGCCCTGGCCCCCCTCGGGGCTTTACGCCAAGAAGCTCCTGAAGAGCACCGCCGACTTCAAGGGGCTCAAAGTCCGCACCTACGACGCCAACTCGGCCGAGTTCGTCCGGCTCCTCGGCGCCGAGGGCATCGCGATCCCCTTCTCCGAGCTCTACACCGCGCTCTCCACCGGGTTGGTGAACGCGGTGCTCACCTCCACCGTCACCGGCGTGGACGCCAAGCTCTGGGAGGTCACCAACTACTTCCACCGCATCAACTACGCCTACCCGCTGAACATGGTCATCGTGAACAAGGCCATGTTTGAGCGGCTCCCCAAGGACGTGCAGGAGGCCGTGCTGGCGGCGGCCAAGCAGGTGGAGGAAGAGCAGTGGAAGAACTCCAAGAAGGCTGACCTCGCCTCCGAGCTCGCGCTCAAGAACCACGGCATGACCGTGGTCAAGAACATCAGCCCCGAGCTCCAGGAGGCGATGAAGTCTGCCGCCAAGAAGCTCTGGGACAAGTGGCTCGCCCTCGCCGGCGAGGAGGGTAAAGCCATCTTCAAGGCCTACTTCGGCGAATGAGCTCCTTCGTTCGCTTCGCGAAGGCCCTGGTGACCCTGGCGGGATGGGTCGCCGGGGCCTTCCTCATCGTCACCACCGCGCTGATCTTCGCCGAGATCACGCTCAGGCTCCTCGCCGGCCGCTCCACGTTGGTGGCCCAGGAATACTCGGGCTACCTGCTGGCGGCGATGATCTACGGCGCCGCCGGCTACACCCTCTTGAAGGGGGAACACATCCGGGTGGGCCTCGTCTACGAGCGCCTCTCGCCCAAAGGGCAGCTCTGGCTGGACCGGATCGCGCTCGCCCTGGGGCTCTTCTTCGCCACCCTCTTGGTGCTCGCCTTCTACGGGCTCTTTGCTGACTCCCTCCACTACCAGACGAAGAGCTTCACCCCCGCCCGGACCCCGATGGTCTACCCCCACGGCGCCGCGCTCGCCGGCGCGGTGACGCTCTGGTTTGCCTTCCTCGCGCTCTTCGTGCAGTCCTTCCTCGACCCCAGGCCGCTGGGGTCGGCCTCGGAGTAAACCATGCACGCGGACGTGCTCACCGCCTCGGTCGTCATCCTGGGCGTTCTCTTCCTCCTCCTCGGGCTTTCCGTTTGGGTCGCGATCGCGCTCTTTCTGACCGCGCTCTTCGCCCTCCACTTCTTCGCCAGTCCCCCGGCCATCAAGGTGCTCTCCAACATCGCCTGGAACGCCGCCGACTCCTGGGCGCTGGTGGCGCTCCCGCTCTTCATCTACATGGGGGAGATCCTGCTCAGGACCCGGCTCTCGGAGAAGATGTTCGACGGGCTCGCGCCCTGGCTGGGGCGGCTGCCGGGGGGGCTTTTGCACGTGAACGTCGCCGCCAGCACGCTGTTCGCCGCGATCTCGGGCTCCTCGGCGGCGACCGCCGCCACCATCGGGAAGATCACCATCCCCGAGCTCAGGAAGCGCGGCTACGACGAGCGGCTGGTGGTGGGGTCGCTGGCGGGGGCAGGAACGCTGGGATTTTTGATTCCTCCCTCGCTGGTGATGATCATCTACGGCGTGCTTGCCGACGTCTCGATCGGCCGGCTCTTCATCGCGGGGATCATCCCGGGGCTTTTGCTCGCCGGCGGGTTCATGAGCTACCTCGCCCTCGTGGGCCTCATTCGCCCGGACCTCGCGCCGCTCGCCAAGGAGCGCTTCACCTGGCGGCAGCGGATCCGGGGGCTTCTCGACCTGCTGCCGGTCACCCTCTTGATCCTGGCGGTGCTCGGGAGCATTTACCGGGGTCTCGCCACCCCCACCGAGTCGGCGGCGATCGGGGTGGTGGGGGCGCTCATCCTCGCCCTCCTCTACCGCACCCTGAACTGGAAGAGCTTCCTCGAGGCCACGCTCGGCGCGGTGCGCACCACCAGCATGATCGGTCTCATCGTGGCCGGCGCCAGCGTGCTCACCACCGCGATGGGCTACGTGGGCATCCCCCGGGCGGTGGCCGAATGGATCGCTGGGATGGGGCTTTCCCCTTACATGCTGATCTTCGTGCTGGCGGTCTTTTACATCATCCTGGGGTTCTTCCTAGACGGCATCTCGATGATCGTGGTCACGCTCCCCATCGTGCTGCCGCTCGTCAAGGCGGCGGGGTTTTCCCCGCTTTGGTTCGGCATCTTCCTGGTGCTGATGGTGGAAGCCGCCCAGATCACCCCGCCGGTGGGGTTCAACCTCTTCGTGATCCAGGGGATCAGCGGGCGGGGCATCGGCTTCGTGGCCCGGGCGGCGCTGCCCTTCTTCCTGATCCTCATGGGCCTCGCGGCGTTCATCACCCTCTTCCCCCAGGTGGTGCTCTACCTGCCCCAGCGCATGATGGGCGGTTGATAAGGCAGTGCTCAAGTTTTAGAATAAAAGTAGCCGAAAGGGGGGATGGGGATGAGCGCGACCGGGCTCGAGGTCTTCGACACCACCCTCCACAAGACCCACGCCTGGCTCAAGGAGATCATGAAGGAGCTGGGCACCGATGACCGCCACAAGGCCTACCTGGCGCTCCGTTCGGTGCTCCACGCGCTCAGGGACCGGCTTACGGTGGAGGAGGTGGCCCAGCTTGGGGCCCAGCTTCCCATGCTCATCCGGGGCTTTTACTACGAGGGCTGGGATCCCACCGGAAAGCCGGTCAAGGAGCGCCACAAGGAGGAGTTCCTCCGGCACATCTACCAGGCCTTCAAGACCACCCGCCGGGGCGAACCCGACGTGGACCCCGAGCAGGTGGCACGGGCGGTCTTCAAGGTGCTCGCACGGAAGGTCTCCGAGGGCGAGATCGACGACATTCTCCACATCCTTCCCAAGGAGATCCGCGAGCTTTGGCCCGAGGAAGCCCGTACCTGACGCGAAAATCGCGTTTGACAGGGCTATGGGCCCCGCGTATAATCGCGTGGGGCCTTCGGGCCGTTAGCTCAGTTGGTAGAGCAGCCGACTTTTAATCGGCTGGTCGGGGGTTCGATTCCCTCACGGCCCACCACCCCGTGGCCCCATCGTCTAGCGGTTAGGACACCGCCCTCTCAAGGCGGAGGCGGGGGTTCAATTCCCCCTGGGGTCACCAAGCGGCCGGGCCAGGCGCCCGGCTTTTTCCTTCGCTATACTGGAAATCAGTGAACTACCGCGACCGCATCGTCGCCGATCCCGAGATCCTGGGCGGGCGAGCGCGCATCAGGGGTACGCGGATCCCCGTGGCCACGGTCCTGCTAATGCTCGCCCGGCACGCGCCGGAAGAGGTGCTCGAGCACTATCCCGAACTCACCGAAGAAGACCTCAAGGCGGTGCTGGCTTACGCCGCCGAACTGGCCGAGGAGCGAGTTCTATCGATTTGAAGCTCCTAGTGGATATGAACTTAAGCCCCGCTTGGGTCGCGTTTTTGCGGGCGAACGGACACGAAGCCGTTCGTTGGTCGGAGGTGGGACCTCCTGAAGCGCCGGACCGGACGCTCATCGCCTGGGCGCAGGCCCACGATCACGTGGTGTTGACCCACGACCACGACTTCGGCGCCATTCTTACCCAAGCGAAGGAGAAAAAGCCGAGCGTGATCACCCTGCGCACCCCCGAGCTTTTGCCCGAGGCGGTTGGGAACCGTATTCTTGAGGTCCTAAAGACTCTAGAAGACGAGCTCAGACAGGGCGCCTTGGTTATCATCGAGCCCGAGCGGGTACGCCTGCGCCTGCTTTGAAACCATGACCGAGCGTAGACCCACCCCCACCGTCTGGATCGGCCCCGTGCCCGTGGGCGGCGGGCGCCCGGTGGCGGTCCAGGCGATGACCAACACCGACACCGCCGACGCTGAGGCCACCGCGAGGCAGATCCAGGAGCTCGCCGAGGCCGGGGCCGAAATCGTGCGGATCACGGTGAACACCGAGGCCGCCGCCCGGGCGGTCCCTGAGATCAAGGCCCGGCTTCTCGACCTCGGGGTGGAGGTGCCGATCGTCGGCGACTTCCACTTCTCGGGCCACCTCCTCCTCCGGAGGTACCCGCAGGCCGCCGAGGCCCTCGACAAGTACCGCATCAACCCGGGAACCCTCGGGAAAAAGCGCAAGGACGAGGCCTTTGCCGAGATGATCGCGATCGCCAAGGACCTCGGCAAGCCGGTCCGGATCGGGGGGAACTGGGGCTCCCTGGACATGGAGGTCCTCGCCGAGCTGATGGACGAAAACGCCCGCCGCCCCGAGCCCAGGGCCTCAGAGGAGGTGGTGCTCGAAGCCCTGGTGGAGAGCGTCGTCCGCTCGGCGGAGGCGGCGGTGGAGCAGGGCCTGCCCGAAGAGAAGATCGTGCTCTCGGCCAAGGTCTCCCGGGTCCCCGAGCTGATCCGGGTCTACCGCGAGCTTGCCCGGCGCACGAACCTTCCCCTCCACCTCGGCCTCACCGAGGCGGGGATGGGCACCAAGGGCGTGGTGGCCTCCGCCGCCGCGCTCGCGCCGCTTTTGCTCGAGGGCATCGGGGACACGATCCGGGTCTCGCTCACCCCCCGCCCCGGCGAACACCGCACCCGCGAGGTCGAAGTGGCCTGGGAGGTGCTCCAGGCCCTGGGTCTCCGCCGCCGGGCCCCCGAGGTCTCGGCCTGCCCCGGCTGCGGACGCACCACCTCCGACCGCTTCCAGCGCCTCGCCGAACGGGTCGAGGCCTACCTCAAAGCGCGCCTCCCCGAGTGGCGGAAGAAGTACCCGGGGGTCGAGAACCTCAAGGTGGCGGTGATGGGCTGCGTGGTGAACGGCCCCGGCGAGTCTAAGCACGCCGACATCGGGATCAGCCTGCCGGGAACCGGCGAGGCCCCTCGGGCCCCGGTCTACGCCGACGGCCGCCACCTCACCACCCTCTCCGGCGAGGACCTGGAAGCGCGCTTTCTCGAGATTCTCGAAGATTACGTCGCAAGAAAGTACGGCGAGTAGGGCCCGCTTCGTATTTCGTTGACATACGAAATAAGCCTTGATAAGCTCGGATTGTGGGGCTCGACAAACTCTTCAAGGCGCTCGCCGATCCCACCCGACGGGAGGTGCTCAAGGCCCTGAGGGAGGGGCCGATGAGCGCCGGCGAGCTCGCCGCGCGCTTTCCCCTCGCCCGCTCGACGCTCTCCCAGCACCTCGCGGTGCTCCGCGACGCCGGCCTGGTGGAGACCTGGGCCGAGGGCAACCGGCGCATCTACCGGCTCTCGACCTCGGTCCTGGAAGAAGCCCTTTGGTACCTGGCCGAGCTCCGCGAGAAGGGAGGGAAGGATGACGAGGAATCAGGCCACGTGGCTCGCGCTTCTTCTTAGCTTTGGCGCCACCCTCGCCGCCTTTTTCCTCTTCCCCGAGCGCATCCCCGTTCACTGGAACGCGGCCGGGGAGGTGGACCGCTGGGGCGCGAAGTACGAGCTTTGGATCATCCCCGCGATCCAGCTCGCGATGGTGGGATTCATGGCGATCTGGCCCCGGCTCGACCCCCTGCGCCGCGGGGAGTGGAAGAGCTGGCCACTCATCGTCGCGGTCACCGCCTGGGTGCTCACCCTGACCCAGCTCGCCGTGCTCTACCTGACCGCCGTCACCCTGGACGCGGGCGGCCTTCGCTCGCCGGAGGCGGGGCTCAAAGCGCTCCTTTTCGCCATCGGCGTGGTCTTCATCGTGCTCGGGAACTACCTACCCAAGGCGCCGCCGAACTGGGTCTTCGGCATCCGCACCCCCTGGACGCTCACGAGCCCCAGGGTCTGGCAAAGGGTGCACCGGGTCGGGGGCTGGCTCTTCGTCGTGCTGGGAGCGCTCACCCTGGTGCTCGCCGTTTTGCTGCCCCCGGTCTGGGCCCTCTACGCGCTCCTCGTCTTGCTCGGCCTCGCCACCCTCTACCTCGTCGTCCTTTCCTACCTGCTATGGCGGGCGGAAGGGGCGCAGGCATGAGGCGGGCCGTTCCCTTCCTGCTCGCGCTTTTTCTCTTCGCGCTCGCCGGGTCCGCCGAGATCGAGCGCGTGCGGGCGCTCTTTAACGAACCGATCCGGGCCGAGTGGTTTTCCAAGGAGTTCTTGTCCCAGGTCTCGGCGGAGCAGGTGGAGGCAATCGTGCGCCAACTCACGGCGCAACTAGGGGAGTTCGAGGGGGTTCGCAAGGAGGGCGAAAACTACGCCGCCGTCTTCGAAAAGGGCGTGGTGCCGGTGGTGATCCGGCTCGACGCCGAAGGCCGGATCGCGGGGCTTTTCTTCAAACCCCCGCGGGCCAGGCTCGGCTCGTTGGAGGCGGCCGCGAAAGCCCTCGCCAAGCTTCCAGGGGATGTCAGCCTCTTGATCCTGGCCGGGGACACGCCCCGAATCGAGCTCAACGCCAACGCCCGTCTGGCGGTGGGCTCCGCCTTCAAGCTCTCGGTGCTCGCGGCACTGCTCGCAAGCGAGCGGTCCCTTGATGAGACCGTGCCCTTGCGCGAGGAGTGGAAGAGCCTCCCCAGCGGCACGCTCCAGGACTGGCCCGCCGGCACCCCGCTTACCCTCGCCGGTCTAGCCGGGCGGATGATGGCAGAGAGCGACAACACCGCCGCCGACCACCTGATCCACGCCCTGGGCCGAAAGTTTGTCGAGCGCTTCGCCTACCAAAACCGCCCTCTCCTTACCACTCGCGCCCTCTTCGTCCTCCGCACCGACCCCGAGCTCAAAGCCCGCTGGCTCAAGGGCGGCGAGGCCGAGCGGCGCGCGGTGATCGAGGAGGCCGAGGCCCGGCCGCTTCCGAGCCCGGAAAAGCTGCTCGCCGCCGGGGCCGACCTCGAGCTCGAGTGGCACTACACCGCCCGCGAACTCTGCGCCCTCGCCTACCAGGCGCTGAAATCCCCGCTTTCCGGGATCAACCCCGGGCTCGCCCGGCGGGAGGCCTGGAAAAAGATCGCCTTCAAAGGCGGGAGCGACCTCGGGGTACTGAACCTCACCACCGCTTTGGTGGCCGAGGACGGCCGCCGCTACTGCGTTTCCATCACCTGGAACAATCCCGAGGGCGTCGAGGCAAACCGTCTTTTCGCGATCTACGGCGGGATCCTCGATCTTTTGACAAAGGAAGCGGGTCGGTGAACCGAAACTACCTGATCTTTGGAATCCTGCTCCCCCTTTTGCTCCTTTGGGGCGGTACCCTGCTCGCCCTTTTCTTCCTTCCCGAGACCGTCCCCGCCCACTTCGGCCCCGGGGGCCTGGACCGGCTCGGGTCCAAGCACGAGCTCATCGGCCTGCCGGCGCTCGCAACCCTGGCCGCCCTCCTCGCTTTTTTCAAAAATCCCGCCCTGCGCCTCGCCGCCGCCCTCGCCGTTTGGATCTTTGCCTTTGCCCAGGGGCTCGTCCTCGCCCTCGTCTTCACCCACCTGGACGCGGCGCCCCGGGCCCCGACGCCGGAAGAGACCGAGCTCGGCGAGCGCGTGCTGAAGGGAATCCTCGCCCTTGGTGGCCTCGTCACCGCCGGCCTCGGCTTTGCGCTTTTGAAAAGTCCCCCCGAGCCCAACCCCTACTACGGCTTTCGCACCCGGGAGACCCTGGAAGACCCCGAGGTCTGGTACCCGGTTAACCGCTTCGCCGGGGTGGCGCTGGCGGCGGCGGGCCTGGTGGGGGCGGCCTCCGCCCTCCTTTTGCCCGGGCTCTACGCCGCCGGGGTGCTTGTCCTCGCGGTGCTCCTGGCTACGCTCGCGAGCTACGTTCACGCCAAGCGGCTCGCCAAAGAAAAGCGCTAGAGGCGCTTGAACTCCTCCACGCTGAGCCCCGCCTGGCGCAGGATGCTTCGTAGGGTTCCCACCGCGATCTCCCGATGGACTGGAACGATCACCACCCGAACCCGGTCTCCCTGTCGAAGCACGAACTTCGCGTGGCTGCCCCGTTGGGTGTAAAGCGCGAAACCCGCCGCCTCCAGCTTCCGCCTTACCTCCCGGTAAGACAGGGGCTTAAGCGGTGCCAAGCTCGACCTCGACCTGGGCGATTTTGGGAGGCTCCGTGGCGGTAGGAGGCTCGAAGTAAAGGGCCAGTGCCTCTTTCAAGTTTTCAAGCGCCTCCTCTTCGGTTTTCCCCTGGCTGGCCACGTCGACCTCGAGACACTGAGCCACGTACCAATCACCCTCGCGCCAGATGCTGGCGGTGAATTTACGCTTCACGTCATCATTCTAACTTCCCCGTGTCCGGTAGGCTTTGCTTATGCGCACCTGGCTCTTCGTCCCCGGCCACGACGAACGAAAGCTGAGAAAGGCCCTTTCGAGCGAGGCCGACGTGGTGATTGTGGACTGGGAGGACGCGGTTCCCGAGGAGAAGAAGCCCGAGGCCCGAAAGACCACCGCCCGGGCGCTGGGGGAGGTCTCGCCCGCGCCCCGGGTCGTGCTCCGCGTAAACCACCCGGAGAGCCCCTTCTTCGAGGAGGACCTCGAGGCCCTTCCCCTTGCCCACGTCGCAGCCCTGGTGCTCCCCAAGGTCGAGGCGCCGGGGGAGCTCGAGCGGGCGCGCCGCGCAGGATTGCCCCTTATCGCCATGATCGAAAGCGCCCGGGCGGTGCTCTCCCTTTCCGAGATCGCCCGCGCCCGCCCCGAGCGCTTCATCTTCGGAACCCTCGACTACCTGAAGGATATCGGCGCCCGCCACACCAAAGAGGCGCTGCTCTTCGCCCGGAGCCTGCTCGTGAACGAAAGCCGGGCCGCCGAGCTCGAGCCCCCGATCGCCGGGGTCTGGCCCTACCTCGAGGACGAGGCCGGCCTGGTCGAGGAAGCCCGCCACGAGCGCGCACTCGGCTTTGCCGGGAAGACCCTCCTCCACCCCAAGCAGATCCTCCCGGTGAAAAAGGCCTTTGCCCCCACTGCGGCCGAGATCGAGGAGGCCCGAGCCATCCTCGCCGCCTGGAAAGCGGCCCGGGCCGAGGGGCGGGCGGTGGCCAAGCTCCCGGACGGCCGCTTCCTCGACCCCCCGGTCGTCGCCTGGGCCGAGCGGATTCTTGAAGAAGCAGAGTAGCCTCTTTCCCCGCGCAGGCTCCAAGCCTCCACCCCCACCGGCTCGCAAAAGCAGGCTTTTCAACCTGCGAAATCTCATACCGAGGCCTAAACACGCACCCCGCCCCATTCGGCGCCGAACCCAAGAGAGAGCCCCGTCGGTCCGAAATATGACCAAAGGTTTGCGCCGCCTGGGTATATCATTACGTGCAAAACGGGCTTTCATCCTGTTTCCGTGGGGGGTGCGATGCATAAATACCTCTTACTCATCAATCTGGGGCCGGTGCAAGGGTTCATCGCCACCGCTCGCCGCACGCGAGACCTTTATGCAGGTAGCCGATTGCTTTCAAATGCGGCCCATCAAGTTGCAAAGTCTCTAGAAGACGACGGAGCTTTACTCATCTTCCCCGCTCCAAGTAAAAACACTCCCTTGGAAGAACTCAAGGAAGCAGGGATTGCGAACGTAATTCTCGCGCACCTGCAAAAACCGAGGACACCTGACGAACTTAGAAAATTCATGAACGAAATCGAGCACGACGTGCGCGACTTTTTAAAAAAGGAAGCTGAGAAAAAACTCAACATTGCCCGAAACACAACGGCCGGAGGCAAGTGGGGAGTGGTTCCCAGCGAAGAAGCACAAAGGGCTGGCCTTGCCCAAGTGGAGCAACTTTTAGAGTTCTACTGGGTCGCACTACCCTTCAACGCAGATAAAGACAACTACCAACAAAGCCGAAAGCGGATCTATAAGCTAATGAACGGGCGCAAAAGCCTGCGCGACTTTGCCCCGGCCGACGCCTGGAGCAAGGCGGTTCCTAAGAGCTCGCTCGATGGAGCGCTGGAAAGCATTACCTCCCTCCGCTGGGTGTTCGGCAAAGAACCTCCCGAATCTATCCAAAGGCAACACACCAGAGCCAAGCTCTCCCTAGGGCTGAGGCCAGGCGAAGAGCTCTCGGGCGTAGACCTACTCAAGCGGCTCTATCTGCAAGGCCAACAAGAGAAAAACGGAGAAAAGTTCCCCCGAAGCTTTGCGAGCACGACCCACATGGCCGCGCTTCCGTTCCTCCAAGGGTTAAACAAGGACAAACGCGAGGAGCTCATTCAGGGCTTCAAAAATCTTGCAGCCAACCACAACTTGGAAAATATAGAAAGTTGGAATCCCAAGGCGTTTTTCGAGCTCTTCGATAAGCTTGACCCCCGTCTTCTCTTCCCCACCCGCTACAGCGAGTTTGGCTTAGAAGGAAGCTCGCTACGCGATGCACAGAGGGAAGCGGCGAGGATCTTTAAGGAGGTGGGGACAGAGCCCTACCCCTACTACGCCATTCTCCACGCCGACGGCGACCACATGGGCAAGGTCATCGACGCCCTTGCCGCCTTCGGCCCAGAAAGACAGCGCGAGCTCTCGATTGACCTGGCAAAGTTTGCCAAAGGTGTACGCGATATCGTCGAAGGCCCGGAATGCCTTGGCTCCCTCGTTTACTCGGGCGGGGACGACGTTTTAGCCCTTCTCCCTCTACACACCGCCCTTGAATGCGCCAAGAAGCTCGCAGACACCTTCAAATCACGTATGCAGAAGTTTAAGATTGAAGACGAGACCACCGCGACGAGAATTTCTCCCACCTTTTCCGTTGGTCTTGCCGTCGTCCACCACCTCTACGACCTCGGCGAAGCCTTAAACCTCGCCCGTAAAGCGGAAAAGGCAGCCAAGGAAAAGCGCAATTCCCTCGCCGTCATCGTGGCCCCGCGCTCTGGCGTCGAGCTGCTGGTCAAAGGGCAATGGGACGAAGAAGACCCGATAGACAAGCGGCTTGAGACCTACGCGCGCTGGCTCCACGAAGGCCAAATCCCTATGGGCTGGGCCTACGAGCTTCGTGAACTGGCAGAGCTGATGAATGTAGGAACACTGCAGGAGGCGCTTCCTGATGAGGCGGTGCGTACGCTCGAACGCAAAGGTAAGGTAGCTGGAAAGGCAAAAGAAGAACTCAGAGCCCGTTTAGAACGAGGGGCTGATCAGGCTAAAGCACTTGCCAGTGAGCTCATCGCCGCGCGACACTTTGCCCGGGCCTTTGCGCTAGCTCGAAAGCCTGGGTTCAAACAAGAGCAGGAGGCAAAACCATGCGACTAGCCACGTGGTTAGAAATCCTTCCCCGCGACCCCCTCGTCTTCCGCGACGGCAGGCCTTTCAGCGCCTTTCCGGGAGCCAAGGTGCGCGGTTTTCCCTTCCCCATGCCCCAGACTCTGGCCGGCGCCGTCCGGGGGCGGATCGGAGAGGCCCGGGGCTATCGGCCCGGGGAAGGGCGATGGAACGGTCTTAAAAAAGAAGTGGCCGTTCACGGGCCACTGCTTTTCGACCGCAAAAACGGCGAGGTCTTAATCCCGGCGCCGTTTGACGCCGTTTTTATGAAAAAGGAAGAACAGGGGAACCCGCGGCTCTTCCGTTTAAAACCTGGAACACCACCAAACGGTATCCTTTGGAACATGCCTGAGGGCCTTGCCCCCCTCATGGGCGACCTACCCGAGGGCAAACCAGAACCCATGCCCAACTTTTGGCGCTGGGAGCGCTACGAGCAGTAGTTGCTTGAAAGCATCAGCAGCGAGGAGGAGATCGCCCCCCACGAGCTCGGCGTCGCCGGACTTCCCAGGGAGTACCGGACCCACGTCAAAATCAACCCCGACACCTCCACCGCGGAAGAGAGCATGCTTTTTGAAACCGAGGGCCTTGTGTTCCTTCACAACCCCTCGGAAGAGAAAAAGCTTTCTGCAGCGCGCGAACTGGGGTTGCTCGCCCGGGTGGAGGCCGAGGGTCTACCCCTCGACGCGCTCACCGGCTTCCATCCCCTAGGGGGGGAACGCCGGCTCGCCGCCTGGGTGTTGGGGAGTAAGGAAATCGCCATCCCCAAGCCGCCCGAAAGGCTCATCCAAACCATCCAGCGGACCAAGCGCGCCCGCTTGATCCTGGCGACGCCTGCTCACTTAGATAGCAATCCCCCTTACCTGCCGCCGATGGAGCCCAGCCACGTTTTCACCCTGGCCGACCTGCGGGTAAAGCTTGTCGCCGCAGCGGTGGGCCGGCCGGTCACGGTCTCGGGATGGGATCTTTTGGAAGAATCACCCAAACCCAGCCGACGGCTGGTACCCGCAGGAAGCGTCTACTTTATCGAGCTTCAAGGTGACCCTGGTATGGAAGCGATCAAGGAGTGGGTTGAGGCACTTTGGCTTCGTCCCCTACCACTGCAACCACAAGAAGACCAACACGACGGCTTCGGGCTCACGGTACTAGGGGCCTGGACCCCAGAAAAGGAGTAAGCCATGCAAGTACCCCAAAATCCGCCAAGCGACATTGCAGAAGCCTTGAAACAAAAAACCGACGCTTGGAAGGAAATAAACCACGAGTACCAGCTCATCACCCCGCTCTTCGGCGGGGGCGAAGAGCCGCGTCAGGCGGACTCGGTGACTATCGTCCGCCCCAGCGAGGTCAAAGGCCACCTCCGCTTTTGGTGGCGGGCCATTCGCGGTTGGCAGGCAGAAGGGGACCTGAGTACCCTTCTCAAAACAGAGGAAGGGATCTGGGGCGGAATCACGCAAAAGCAACAAGCGTCCCGTGTATCGATCGAGGTAGAAACGCTCGACCCCGGTGTAGAAAAATACCCCTTTACCAAGCAGGAGGGAAAGCGCTTTCCCAAGAACCATCCGGAGATCGCCCCAGGGTACGTGGCCTTTCCTTTGCGGCAAACGCAGGAGGACCCCCGCAACCATCCCGTCCGCGTAGGTATTAGCTTCAAGCTTCGACTTCGTTTTCCCACGTCTTTAGAGGAAGAGATCACGGCTGCCCTTTGGGCCTGGGAAACGTTTGGCGGCATCGGCGGCCGCACTCGCCGGGGCTTTGGCGCTTTTCAAAGAAGCAAGGCGGACCCGATCAGCAAGACAACGATTCGTGAGAACTTAGAGCGCTATAGTCGGCGGGAGGGGTGGCCTGAGAATGTTCCCCACCTAACGCCGGACAGCGTGATCTATTTACACCCCAAACGCTGGCAGGAAACCGTGCAGTGCTACGAGCGCTTCCGGCAGTGGCGCACCCGCGACGATCGGAGAAACCCCGGGCGTAGTCGGTGGCCCGAGCCCGACGCGATACGCAGGCTCACTGGCAAATGGGACCCTCGGCACGCCCCCAAACAGGAGAACCTCATTGACAAGTTCCCGCGGGGCCAGTTTGGCTTACCCATCATCTTTCACTTCAAGGACAAGCAAGACCCACCAGACTCGACCCTCAAGGGCGAAAGCCTCGAGCGCCACGCCAGCCCTTTGGCCTTTCGCCCGCTGGGCAAGGACGGGCCCACGCTGGTCTATGTGCTTGAAGGTAACCGTAGGCTTCCAGAGCCCCACCTTCTGGAAGTTGGCAAGAAAAGGTATCCGAGGGTTGAGGTTGAGCTTGAGCCCGACGAAGCCCAAGCTATCGAGCCGCTCGCTAGGGTGGGCGGCCTGGCCGACCCCGTTTTAGCGTTCGTGGAATGGCTGAAAGGAGGTTGTAAGCGATGACCAAGAACACCCCATACTTCATCCACGCCCTCAGCCCATTGCATCCGGGCGTGGGGCAAGGCGTAGGCGGCGTAGACCTTCCCGTGGCCCGGGAGAAGGCCACCGGTATCCCCTACCTTCCAGGCAGCTCGGTCAAGGGCGTACTCCGTGACCTGGCTCGGCGCAAATGGGACCCTGCCAAAGTGACGGCCATCTTTGGCCCCGACACCGAGCACGCGCATGAGCACGCCGGAGCAGCTTACTTTGGTGATGCCAAGCTCCTTTTGCTGCCAGTGCGCAGCTACAAGGGACTCTTTGCCTATGCCACAAGCCCCTTCATCCTAGAGCGTTTCAAGCGCGAGTCCGAGCTCGCCGGCCTCTCGGAACTGCCAAGCCTCCCCACCGCGCCAGGGAGCATCACAGAGGCCTGCACGACTGGCGAAGCGCTCGTTCATAACAGCAAGGTATACCTCGAAGACCTGGACTTCACCGCAAAACCATGCGGGGAGCTTAAAGCCTGGGAAGACTGGCTGGCCCAGCGCTTGGGGGAGGAAGTTCCCCTTGCCAGCCGCCTTCTCTACCTGCACGATGACGCAATGAGCTTTCTCCTTGAAACGGCTCTAGAGATCGTCACCCGCATCCGCATTGACGAACGTACCAAGACCGTGGCCCAGGGAGCCCTCTGGTTTGAAGAAAATATCCCCACCGAGAGCATCCTCTACGGCGTTCTCGCCGCCAGCAGCCCCTGGAATACGTCCCCACCCGATGACCTGACCGGAGCAGCGGAGGTGCTGGAGCAAATCGAAGAGCTCACTGGCCACACCCTCCAGTTCGGCGGCAACGCCACCGTGGGGCGGGGGCTCTCGCGAATGATCCTGGTGGGGGTGAACCCATGACTCGCGAGCAGCGAAGGGCCGAGCTGGTCTACAAGACCCTTAAGCCCTATGCAGATCGCGACCAGTCCTACCGCGACAACTACGGCAGCATGGCGCTTCGTTTCCCCGCGCTGGTGCGCAGTGCCGGGCTGATGCAGGCGCTGGCCTTCGTAGACTCCAGGGGTAAGGAAGAGCACCGAGACTTTGTTTACGACTTGGCTGCAGTCCTTGCAAAGCTCAACCAACATGACGAAGAGGACCGTGAACAGGCCTTCAGGTGGCTCTTTAAACAGGCACGGACTGCCGACCTGCCCCACTACCTCCACCTCACCCGGGAAACCCTGGCCGTGGCTGATTGGTTCAAGCGCTTCGCCCAAAGCATCCTGAAAGCCAAGGGGGTGGATTAATGAAATACCCCTCCACGCGCCGGGAAAGCCTTCAAGGCTTAGAGAAGGCCTTATCCACTACACACCCCGGGCTTTGGCTCGACAAATTCATTCAGACCACCGACAAAGAAGACACGGCGGCCAAAACCACGCTCGTGGAGCAGGTTGTGGATATCGCCGAGCCCATAGCTTACAAAGCGTTTTTCGAGCGCTATAGGCAGAGTCTGATACATGCGCCTGGCCCGGTTTACGTGGCCGAGGGGGAAGCGCTTGGGCGCTTCGTTGTCGGCCTTGGGGCCAACTCCGTGCTAGAGACCTCCGTCACCCTCCACCGCACCTACGGCGTGCCCTACATCCCCGGCTCAGCGCTAAAAGGGCTCGCGAGCAGCTACGCAGCGACCCACCTCGTAGACGAGGAAAAATGGTCCCGCAAGTTTGACGGCGGGAAAACCAAGCGCGGCAACTACCAAAGAGCGCTTTTCGGCGACACCGAGCAAAGCGGCCTGATCGTCTTCTACGACGCCCTACCCCTCCCTGGGAAATACCAGCTTGATAAGGACATCGTCACCGTCCACCACCCCGAGTACTACCGGGGTGAGGGCGAACCCCCCGCGGACTGGGACTCGCCCAATCCGGTTCCTTTCATTACCGCGCGGGGGCGCTTTCTGTTTGCACTTGGGCTTAACCCTGTGGCCGAAGAGGACTTGCCCGAGGCTCTAAAGTGGCTCGGGCTCGCCGCTGAGCTCCTCCGCCTCGCCCTGCGTGAGGCGGGCATCGGCGCCAAAACAACCACCGGCTACGGCCGCTTTGACCTCAAGCCTTTCTCCCAGCTCAAGCCCGCCCGCAGTAAAGTCCTCGAAGACGCCCTTGAGCGAGCACGCTACCTGAGATGGTCGAACGACATCGTTCATCGCATGCAGAAAATCGCCGAGCTTTGGAGTGGTCTTCCGGATCAAGAAAAGTCAGAGCTCGAGGCCTTCCTCAAAGCGGAAAAGGCGAAGGAGCTTGGCCATCATATGCTAGGAAAGGCGCGCAAAAAAGACCCTAAGCTCAACGCCCTCATGGAAAAGCTCGGGCTTTAAACCCATGCCGGCAGCCTTCGTCCTCCAACTCGACGCCGAACGGCCGCCGGCTTCAATCAGGCTACGTGGCTGGCTATACCATGCCCTTACGCCGTCCTTCCCCGAGCTTCATAGCCAGCCTGGTCCCAAGCCTTTCGCGCTCGCGGCCGCGGAGGACGAATCAGGTGTTTGGGTTCGCCTCTCCTTCCTCAAGGATTCTCTCCTTGAGGAAGTGGCTCGCATACTTTGGAACCACTTGAACCGCCCCCTGCCCCTGCTGCCCGAGAACCCCGGGTCCTCGCCATTTACGAGTACGCGCATCCTTGGTCGGGGAAGGAAAGCTGGACCAAGCTCATAGCCGCGCCTCCGAGTGCCGATCTTCCACTTGAGTTCCTAACCCCCACTTTTTTCCGCCGCAAGGAAGCGAATTACCCGATTCCCGCTCCAGGGTTAATTCTCTCTTCACTCATTCGCGACTGGAACGCTTTTGCGCCTGAGCCAGTGCCAAAAGAAGTTGCCGAGCGGCTCGTCGAATACACGACCGCCCGCTACCTGAACACCCGCACCCTGAGCGCCACCGCCCACAGCCGCACGGTAGGCTTCGTTGGACGGGTGACGCTGCACCTACCCAAAGCCACCGAGGAAGAAGCGCGCTGGCTCTCGCGGCTTGGCGAGCTCGCGTTTTTCTCTGGAGTAGGGGCAAAAACAACGCTCGGCTTCGGACTCGCCCGGAGGTATGTACTCCATGAAGGCGCTAATACAAACCGTAGGCCTGACCGCCGGCCCCCTGGTGGCCAGCCTTAAAGCCCACCGTCCCGACTTCGTAGTCTTCGTGGCTAGCCCGTCCTCGCTTGCCTACGTGTCGGAGGCGCTTGCAGCCTTACCAGATACCGACCACACCGTCCTCAAGGTTGAAGACCCGGAGGACATGGATGCCGCGTTCCGAGCGGGCCGCCAGGCTTATCGGATACTCAAAGAGAAAGGGGCCAAGGAGCTACTCGTAGACCCCACCGGCGGAACCAAGACGATGGTCGCAGGGCTTTCGCTCGCACTCGCTGGACTCGGGTTTACCTTTGTCTATGTCGGCGGCACCAAGCGCGATGCGGCTGGGAAAGTGATCACTGGCCACGAACGGGTTCGTACCATGCCCGACCCTACCGAGCGCTACCATGTCTTCGAACAGCGAAACTTTCTTCGCGCTTGGAACGAGTGGCGTATGCAGTCGGCGGCGGCTGCGCTCGAAGAGATCCTAAAAACAGGCGAGCGGAACCCAGAGCTCTTGAGCGATTCCGAGCGCCGATACTTCG
>WFXV01000044.1 GCA_015490435.1 Thermaceae bacterium | reverse complement strand
CGTGTCTCGTGGGCTCGGAGCTGTGTATAAGAGACAGACGCCACCCTGGTCAAGACCCTGGAGGAGCTCGGCATCGGCCGCCCCTCGACCTACGCCCCCACCCTCGAGACCCTGGAAAAAAGGGCCTACGTCGAGCGCGAGGGGCGGGCGCTAAAGCCCACCCCCCTCGGCCGCGAGGTGGTGGGGTTTTTGAAGGAGCACTTTCCCCGCGTCCTCGCCTACGACTTCACCGCCCGCATGGAGGAGGAGCTCGACCGGGTGGAGGAGGGGGAGCGCCCCTGGCCGGAGGCGGTCCGGGTCTTCTTCGAGCCCTTCATGGAGGAGTTCGAGAAGGTCCCCCGCAAGACCTGCCCGGTCTGCGGGCGGCCGCTCGAGCTCAAGGTCGGCCGCTACGGCGCCTTCCTCGGCTGCACCGGTTACCCCGAGTGCACCTACACCGAGCCCCTCGAGGAGCGGCGCGAGGCCGAGCCGATCGGCGAGACCTGCCCCAAGTGCGGGGCCGAGCTCGTGCGCAAGTGGGGGCGCTACGGCCCCTTCATTGCCTGCAGCCGCTACCCCGAGTGCGACTACACCCGGGACGAGGCCCCCTCCACCGGCATTACCTGTCCGAAGTGCGGGGTCGGCGAGATCGTCGCCAAGAAGAGCCGGCGGGGACGGACCTACTGGCGCTGCAGCGAGACGAACTGCGACTTCGTGGTCTTCGACCCCCCCACCGAGGAACGCTGCCCGAAGTGCGGCTGGATCATGGTGAAGAAGGGGAAGGCGGGAGTACTGAAGTGCTCGAACCCCGACTGCGAGGACTACGCCTACCCCAACCTGAAGTCCCGCCCCGCCCGCACGAAAAGCGCGAAGAAGGGGAGAAAGACGAAGACCAAAACCAAGGCCAAGGAGAAGAAGGCGGGTTGGGCGGAGCTTTCCTCCTTCTTAGGCGTGCTCGCCGAGGACGAGGCCGAGATCGCCCGCCTGGTGGAGGGCGAGGGCAAGGCGCTTTCCGAGGCCGCCCGGGCGCTCGGCCTTTCCGAGGAGGAGGCGAAGCGGCTTTATAAGCGCGCCCTCTTCAAGCTCCGCATGGCCTACGGCCGGGCGAAGAAGGAAAAAGAGGCGGTCGCCTAGGATTGTGCCCCGCGCCCTCTTGATAAGGGGAGGCGCAGGGGTATTATCCCGACCGAGGAGGTCGGGATTATGGGCTACGCCAACCCCGAGGTCCTGGTCAGCACCGCGTGGGTCGCGGACCACCTCGACGACCCGAAGGTCCGCATCCTCGAGGTGGACGAGGACGTCCTGCTCTACGAGACCGGGCACGTCCCCGGCGCGCTCAAGATCGACTGGCAGAAGGACTTTTGGGACCCGGTGGTGCGGGACTTCATCGACGAGGAAGCCTTCGCCCGGCTGATGGGGCGGCTCGGGATCGACAACGACACCACCGTGGTCCTCTACGGCGACAAGTCGAACTGGTGGGCGGCCTACGCCTTCTGGTTCCTGAGCTACTCCGGCCACGAGAAGCTCAAGCTCATGGACGGCGGCCGGGCGAAGTGGGAGGCCGAGGGCCGGCCGATGACCCGGGAGGTGCCCGAGGTCGAGCCCCGGATCTACCGGCCCCGCTACCGAAACGAGCTCCTCCGGGCCTACCGCGACGAGGTCCTCGCCCACCTGGTCAAGGTGCGGGAGGGGACGGGGGCGCTCGTCGACGTGCGGAGCCCCCGGGAATACACCGGCGAGCTCACCCACATGCCGGAATACCCCCAGGAGGGCGTGCTCCGGGGCGGGCACATCCCCGGGGCGGTGAACGTGCCCTGGTCCCAGGCGGTGCGGGAGGACGGCACCTTCAGGCCGGCCGAGGAGCTCCGGGCGCTCTACGCCGAGAAGGGGGTGACCCCGGACAAGGAGGTCATCGTCTACTGCCGGATCGCCGAGCGCAGTAGCCACACCTGGTTCGTGCTCAAGCACCTACTCGGCTTCCCCTGGGTGAAGAACTACGACGGCTCCTGGACCGAGTGGGGGAACCTGGTGCGGGCGCCGATCAAGAAGGGGGCGGAGCCCTAGCCGGTTTTCGCTTGCCCGGGTGCGCTTTTGCGCGCCATGCTGGGGACGTGGCGCGGGTACAGGGGCGGGCCGGTGGGACGCTATTTCGAAAGATCGCGATCGCTTTCGCGATTTTGCTCGGCGTGGTGGTGGCGGCGGGGGTCCTGGGCCGCCTCCTCTCCCCCTACCTGGCCTGGCCCCTCGCGGCCTTTGCCGCCCTTTACTTGTTCAAGCTCGCGCTCGAAGACGAAGTCTTCCAGCGCGCTCTCCGGGCCAAGTCCAAGGGACTTTTAGGGGAGCGGCGGGTGGGGGCATTGCTCGAGACGCTCCCCGAGGGCTGGCGGGTCTTTCACGACGTTGAGCTCGAGGGGGAAAACGCCGATCACGTGGTGGTGGGCCCGCCTGGGGTCTTTAGCGTGGAGGTCAAGAACTACGCCGGCCGGGTGGTGGCCCGCTCGAACGGGCTTTTCGTAAACGGCCGCCGCCAGGACCGAATCGTCCGCCAGGCCTGGCGGCAGGCGCACAAGCTCAGGGCGCTGCTAGGGGTCGAGGTGCAGCCGGTGCTCGTCTTCGTCGGGGCTGAGGTCAAGGGCACGCGGGCGGGCCGGCTGCCGGTCCTGACCGCCGAAGGCTTGCTCGCGTTTTTCAAGGAGTCGCCCCGCCGCCTCGACTACGCGAAGGCGCGGGCGATCTTTAAGACGCTCAGCGCTCGGGTGCGTTGAGCGATCGGACCTTTTCCTTGATCCGCCGGAGGGTGGCCTCGAGCCCGTTCGTCCGGCGGGGGGTGAGGAGGGCTTCGAGGGCGGTGCCCCGGAAGACGTCGTCGGGCACGGCCAGGACCTCCTCCGGGGTGAGCCCCCCGAGTCCCTCGCCCAGGATCCCCCCGAAGGCCCGAACCGTGGGGGCGGAGGCGGGGGCCCGGAAGGCGAGCCGGACGCGGCCGGACTCATCGAGGGCGACCTCGATGGCAAAGGGCGTCTGGCACTCCTCCACCGGCTCGAGCTCAGCCCCCTCTGCCTCGGGCATCCGCTCGGCGTACTCGAGCAAAAGGCCCGGCTTCAGGGCATCGGGAAGGGTCTCGAACTGCTCGAGGATCCGCCCAAGCGGCTCGGGCACCCGCGCCTTCATGCCGCGCCCCCTATCCCAGATCCTCGAGGATCTCCCGGATCGTCTTCTTCCGGCAGGTGAACATCGGGGTGTCCCGCAGGGTGTAGAGGCTCGCCTCGGAGTAGCGGAGCCGGTGCACCAGGTCGACGAACTCCTGGGGGTAGTCGGCGTCGAAGGCGACCACGAACTCCTGGTCGTCGATGCCGTAGGAGTAGCTGGTGTTGAGCCGCACGCCGGTGAAGGGGGCGGAGAGGAAGATGTGCTCGTCCATCATCCCCTGCCGGGTGTGGGGGGTGAGCTTGTACCACTCGCGCTTTTTCACGAAGGGGTAGACGAAGAGGTACTTCCCCTCACCAGGCCTTAGCTCGACCCCTTCGCCCTCGGGGTTGTAGCGGTCCACGTAGATCGAGCGCTTTTGCATCGAGAGAAAGCTATAAGGCTGGGTCAGGTAGCCGGCGAGGCGGGTGCGGTTTAGCTCCGCCTGCATCGCCTGGAAGAGGTCGGGGTCGAAGGCGATCCGCCAGAGCATGAAGTCGGCGTCGGCGCGGAAGCCCACCAGGGAGTAGGTGCGGAGGATGAAGTCCTCCCGCTCGGCCCAGGTCTCGACCACCTCGGCGAACTCGGCCTTGGCCTCGGCCTTCTCCTCGGGGGAAAGCCGCCGGAAGGCGGGGTCGAGCTTATAGAAGGCGTAGTTCAGAAACTGCCGCCGGCCCCGGTCGGGGGCCTTCTTCAGCACCAGGCCGGCGGGGTCGACGTCGAACATGCGCCGGGTGGGCGCTTCCTTGTACTCGCGGACCTCGGGCTTCGTCCTCATACGCGGATAAGTCTATCGGATTTTGGGTTATTCGTCGCAAGCGCCCAGCCGGGTCTGCCGGGTCCAGCGCACCTCGCCCTGCCAGACGAGGCCCTCGAGC